>JBIIGH010000151.1:0-6061 GCA_044236565.1 Algoriphagus sp.
AGCGGTAGGAAGCTCAATACCTTAGAGGTTCCTACTGGAGGAGACATGATATGGGAAACTGACATCAAATTGGAAAGGACGTTCGCATGGTTCAACATGACTCCCTTCGGTCTTCCGGTAGTTCCTGAAGTATAAATAATCGTAAATAAATCCTCCGGCTTTACATTGGCCTTGTGATTGGCTAAAGAAGCACGATCCCCAGGTTTTCCTGCTGCTTGCACTTCAGTCCAATGTGCAACTTCAGTCAAGCGGTCAAACGTATAGATCTTTCTCCCATTACCAGCCTGCAAGGCCTTGTCATAAATAGTTTGATCCCCTGCAAAAATGACTTTTACTTCAGCATGATCAAAAATATAGGCATAATCTGCTACCGTGATCGTCGGATACATGGGAACAGAGATCACACCTATCTGCTGACACGCCAAATCAATAAAATTCCATTCAGGACGATTTTCTGAAATGATAGCAACTTTTTCCCCGGCTTGAATTCCTTGAGCTAGAAAACCCATACTCAATTCATCGATGATGTCTTGAACCTCCTTCGACGAGTACGTTTTCCAGACCCCTTCTTCCTTTCTACTGAAGGCAATCTCTTTGTTAAATTTTTGAATCTGATAGGGTATGAGATCAAATAGACGGGTAAGTTCCATGTCCTAGGTTAGTTTGGGTGGATTGATTTTATAATATTAACAAATCATAAGTTATTCCGCAAGAATAGGATATCCACAGCATTCTATCTACTATATGTATATTAAATTATTTAATTAAAAGAACATACAATAGTTATTAAGTCTGTGGATATGTGGACAATCGATTCTCTTTGAATTAGCCACAAGAGGAGCGTATTAATCTAAATCACATACACAGGTTATCCACTTAGTTTCCACTTTCAATAAATTGATAATTAGTTACTTAATTAAAATTATCAGATTATGTGGATGAAACAGGTTATTTCATCAGTGTATAAAGCCCTTGTGGAAAACATGCTTTTGTACCGTGGATAAAAGAGCACTTATTCCCAATTGAAAATGAACTTCTTGCAAAGCGGATCTTGTAGTGGATAAGTGTTGATTTTTAAAAAGTTTTCAGGGACTTATCCACTGAAAATTTAGGGCTTATCCACCGATTTTTTTTCAGATTTTTTCAATCCTGTGGGCTTTGTTGCTTCAATAATCAAGTCTTCTAAGGTCCATCCCCCTCGTACCACTAGGTCTCTGGTTTGCTCTTCGCCTTCGTAATAAAAGATTTGTTCCGCGGATCTACGCAGCTGGTAATTGGAAGGATCCCAGATTCCGTTCCCATTTTGATCTTCAATTACCCGCAAACTATAGGTTCCTGGATCCAATAGGCTCATCGAAAATTTGTTCCCTTTGTCTAGAATTAGCTCGTAGGCAACTTCTTTTTTTCCATTGATTAATTGGACAATTAGGGGTCCAGTTGCCCCTCGGATCTCCCCACTGATGCCATCTGCTAAGTCCTTTCGCTTTAACTTTCGGTAGTTTGCCTGTATCGGCTTTTCGTTGACCTGGCCTTCGATATCTTGAAAAGTAGAGTCAGCAGCAATCAGCGAGATGAGTTCGCTGTCGATCGAATCAGGAAGGAACACCTGGATTCGCAAAAGATCTCGCTTGCTCGAGTCTGCGAAGCTCAGCATTTCTTTGCGGATGGGAATGAAAATACTGTCTGCCCTGATGCTGAGGGAATCAACTCGGATTTCGTTTACTGGCTTGTTAAAGGTCAGTTCCATGCTGAGGTTCTGATAAAAGTTTTTACCAGAATTGACTTGAACACTTAATTTTTCAGGCTTCCGTTCAGAGGCCGGAAACTTCGCCCATAAGGTAGAATCTTTGCTGAACCCCACTGAATCTCGTACCGTTAACTTTAGCTGGAGACTATCTGTCCTTGCATTTTTTGGATACAAACGAAGCCGTTTATCGCCTTGAACATAGAATAACTCTTTACCCAATCCTTCAATTTCTAGCGTACTTTCAACAGGGTTGCGGTTCAAAATAACGTCGAAGTTTTTGCCAAAGTAGGCAGTACGCAGAATCTTGATGGGTGTTAGGTCTGCTTTGGATAGGTTGAAAAAAGCAGAGTCCAGAGTACTTGGATCCAACTGAATGGTGTCTGGTAAAAAGTCATACTCTTCGCTTTTGGACTCTGCTTTGAGATTGCCATTGTTGTCTCTCCAAGCGTAGGCTCTGTAAGCACCTGCCTTGAGGTTACTCAGATTAAAATTGCCTAGCGTATCCACTTGTCCAATGTAGTAGGGAGGAGCTGTAAATACATCCGTGCTATCGTTTAAGGGATAAATCCCTACCAATACGTTTTTATAGTCCTCATTAGCCTCTCCATAGGGAAACCGAATGGAGCCAGACAAGTTCAAGCTGTCGATTTGACCTCCTGTGGATAGTACTAACTTTAGTTTTTCTGCTGGGTTCTTCTCTGAGATATCCACCACAGACTTCTGAAAGTCGAACACGTAGGTGGTGCTATCTTCTAATTCTTGTTTGAGTAGCACGGTGATTGTGTTTTTCAAAGCGGTGAATTCCACCAAATCCTTGTTGATCTTGGGAGTGATCACCACCCCTTTTGCTGGGTTGTCCAAGCCCACAAACTCATCAAAGGTCAACACGATCTTTTCTGGCTTGATGGAGGTGCTTTGATCTGCTGGGATACTGCTCAGTAGTTTTGGAGGGGTTTCATCCCGAGGCCCTCCCATGGGGGAACTCTGTTTGGCGCAGGAAATGCAGACCAAGCAGGCAAAAAAGAGGAGGGCTATGGAAAAGCAGTTTTTCACTTCTTTTTAAAGATAAAGATGTTGCTGGAGTACTGACCTGGCTTGCCCGCTTTCTGGTTGGATTTGTAACCCTGAAGGAACGCGTTCAAGTAGCGAGAGAAAAGCCCCGAGTTCGGGTTTTTGTATCCCTCTGATAGCAGGCTGACGTAATAGGAATCATAGGTCAGGGGTTCTACGCGAACGAGCTCCATTCCGAATTCGGATTGGAAGATCTTCATGGACTTTTCAGAGAAATGGTACAAGTGCCTTGGTACATCGTAACCAGCCCAATCTTTCCCGTAGTGTTTGGCATCTGCTGATTCTGGATTTGGAACCGCTATTACCAAGTAACCATTTGATTTTAAATGACTTGCGATCTTTTTAACTGTTTTTCTTAAGCTGTGAATGTGTTCAAGTACATGGAATAGTGTCACCACATCGTATGCTTCCTGTTCAGGCACTTCAGCTAAATTTCCAAGTACTTCTGCTGGTAATTTGCCGATAGCCTGAGCTCTTGCTTTTTCGCTGGGCTCGATTCCTCGTATGGTCCACTGCTGTCTTTTTGCTTCTTGCAGAAATTCACCTGTTCCACAGCCATAGTCCAACAGGGAACCACTTTTCACCAAGCCATTAATTAAGCCCACTTTCCGTTGGATGCTGGACTTTCTTATTTTTTGGTAGAGCCACTGTGTAAAACTCCGTACTTGATCTTCGTGTGAGTAGTATTCTTTGAAATCGTAGTAGGGTCCGATCTCCTCCTCTTTGGGTCTTGGGTTGGTAAACAAGAGTTCACAGTCTCCGCAGCGGCAAAGGGTAAAGTCTTTTTTGCTGACCGCATGATCGGTTACTACCACATGGTTGAGGATATTTCCGCTTTTGCAGAGGGGACATTTGAGGAGGCGTTCAGACATTATTTTCCTAGGTAAACGGTCAAGATGGAAAGATCGGCTGGTGACACCCCGCTGATTCGGGAGGCCTGGCCAAGTGTTTCAGGACGGATTTTGTGAAGCTTCTGTCTGCCCTCATTGGATAGCGCAGTGATACTTAAGTAATCAAAGGTGGGCGTGATTTTAAAATCTTCCATATTGGCAAGCTTCTCCACCATCAATTGCTCTTTCTCCAAATAGCTTTCGTATTTGATTTGAATTTCTGCCTGCTCAATGACTTCATTTGGATATTTTGCGAGGTACTCCGCCAAATCGTCGGATAGCGTCGCCAGTTCTTTGATCCCCAATTGGGGTCGCTTCAGTAGTTTTTCCGCGCTGATTTTTTCAGTAATGGTAGCCGTTTCTAGGCGTTCGAGACCCGCATTGATTGTGTCTGGGCTAAACTTCTTTTGCTTCAAGTCGTTGACGAGCTTGGCTGTTTCTGACTTTTTGGAGTTCATCTTCTCGAATCGTTCTTCACTTGCTAAGCCAAGCGCATGACCCAAGGCAGTCAATCTCAGATCTGCATTGTCCTGTCTCAGCGAGAGTCGAAACTCTGCTCTAGACGTAAACATGCGGTAGGGTTCTTCGGTCCCCTTGGTGATCAAATCATCGATCAATACGCCGATGTAGGCCTCCGAACGTTTCAGAATTAAGGGTTCTTTTTCCTGTACACGAAGGCTGGCATTGATGCCTGCCATCAGGCCTTGACAAGCAGCTTCTTCGTAACCGGTGGTTCCGTTGATTTGTCCAGCGAAGTACAGATTCGGAATGGCTTGGGTTTCGAGGGTTAATTTAAGCTGTGTGGGCGGAAAGAAATCGTACTCGATGGCATAACCTGGACGGAACATTTTGGCTTGTTCAAATCCGGGAATTTTGCGCATTGCGGCATACTGAACATCTTCTGGAAGCGAAGTTGAAAACCCATTGACATAGATTTCTACTGTATTCCACCCTTCGGGTTCTACGAAGATTTGGTGGCGGTCTCGCTCTGCAAATCGGTTGATTTTATCTTCAATACTTGGACAATAACGTGGTCCTAAGCCCTGGATTCGCCCATTAAACATGGGGGAACGATCAAAACCCGTCTCCAAAGTTTGGTGAACTTCTTTGTTGGTGTACGTAATCCAGCAGCTCCGTTGGGTTTGTAATGGGCTGGTGCTATCTAGGTAGGAGAACTTTTCGGGATGTTCGTCTCCGAGTTGTTCCTCCATTTTGGAGTAGTCCAAACTTCGTCCATCCACACGTGGCGGAGTACCTGTTTTCATACGTCCAGCCTCAAGTCCCAAGGACACGAGTTGTTCTGTAATTCCTTTGGCCGCTCCCTCTCCTGTTCTTCCTCCTCCAAATTGTTTCTCACCAATGTGGATGATTCCGTTCAGGAAGGTGCCGTTTGTAAGCACTACCGTTTTGGACTCGATTTCAATGCCAATACCGGTCCGTACGCCACATACTGCCCCATTTTTGATCAAGAGACCGGTAATCATTTCCTGCCAGAAGTCTACATTCGGGGTATATTCTAGGGCCAAGCGCCACTCTTCTGCAAAGCGCATGCGGTCATTTTGTGTTCGGGGAGACCACATTGCCGGCCCTTTGGACCTATTTAGCATGCGGAATTGAATCATGGACTTGTCCGAAATGATTCCCGAAAGTCCTCCTAGCGCATCAATCTCTCGAACGATTTGTCCCTTGGCTACTCCACCCATGGCTGGGTTGCAAGACATTTGGGCAATGGTATTCATGTTCATGGTACAGAGCAGTACCGATGAACCCATCTTGGCAGCAGCATGTGCTGCTTCACAACCCGCGTGTCCCGCGCCGACGACGATGACATCGTATTTTGGAAACATCTATTTTTAGTTATGTTTCACGTGGAACAGTGCAAGCAACTGTCCGAGTTGTCTGCAACTGTTTCACGTGGAACTTCAATTTAATCGATACAATTCAATGGCTTCTTCTTCCTTTTTTCGCATCAAAGAAGCCTCTTCTTTGCTTTTGTCTTTATATCCCATCAAATGGAGCAAACCATGGGCCAGTACTCTAGTCAGCTCAGAATCTTCATCTGTGGCATGAGTTTTTGCGTTTTCCCGCACCCGATCGATACTGATAAATATATCTCCTTCGAGCTCATGCTCTTTTTCGGAGTTGTCAAAGGTGATGATATCTGTATAGGTGTCGTGATTCAGGTAATCCAAGTTCATTTGGAATAAGTAATCATCTGAACAAAACACGTAATTCAATTCCTGTATTCGGTATCCAGCAGTTGTAGCAAGGCTTTTCAGCCAACGCTTCCTTCGAAGCTTCTCAGGAAGCTCAAAGGGCACATCTTCTGAAAAAAAATGAATTGCCATGGATT
>JBIIGH010000152.1:0-6054 GCA_044236565.1 Algoriphagus sp.
GCCCCAAGTTTGACCGCTTCTTGGACAAGTAGGTGGTCAAATTGGTCACGCATCACCATACTCAAAATGGGAAAGTTGCGCTGCGCTGTAAAGGGCTGAGGTAGGTTATCAAAGTATACCGCCAAGGAATCGAATTCCTTCTCTACGGCGACTTGTACGGAGATGGGCAGCAGTTCGCGTCCTCGAAAAACTAGTCCGCCACCACAGGTTTTGTACCTTGGAAGTGTTTCTTTTTCAAGAATGGCCACTTTTCGACCTGCTTTTGCCAGTTCGTATGCAGCCATCGCCCCTGCGGGTCCGGAACCCACTACTAGTATATCCCAAGTCTGTTCAACACCCATACAAACAATACCTATTGAAATTTATTTATAAGGTGGAAAATTACAGAAGAAAAATAAGGCATCACGAATAACCTATATTTTTCTTCAAAAGAGACAACTTAAACCTAGTAAAAATTAAGGTCAGAAATCCCTAATACAACTTAGGCATCAGGCTTGGCTGCACTTGATTTAATCAATAAGCCATTGTAGATGTAGGTTACTCCAAGCACCAAAGCGCCAGCAATTACAGCGAGTAACACATTGTAATACGCAGGTGCAGAGATAGTCAGGCGAAGAAACAGGGTGGCAAGGGCGAAGGATGAATAGCGAAACAAGTTGTAATACTTGCTGGAATACCTCAGCGAAAAGATCAAGATAAAGATGTCAGTGAAGATCAACAGCGTATAAAACGACTGGATACTAAAAGAGACCACTCCTGTATTCATGGCTCTGCTGATGTCGAGAAACACAATTAGGAAAAATACCAAGGCGAGGTAGAGGGAGATGAACTTTTTGACTGAGATAAACTCCACCTGTTCTTCATTGCTCTGCGTGATTTTTTGGTGCTTTTGGGTGCGGTAAAAGAGGGCAGTCATTCCAAAAATAAGTACTGCTCCAAAGCCATCTGCGACCATGGGCAGGAGTTCGAGCAGGAGTTCTGGCTCCCAGCTGAGGTCTCCCATGTAGTGACCAAACTCCTTAAATGCATCTCTAAGAAGCAATAGGGAGATGATTTCAAACTGCTTCCCGATGGAGTCTGCCACCGACTTAGGAAGCAAGAAAATCAGGCCGAGGATCTCAAATACCAACAAGATGGTAAAGGCAATCTCTACGGCAAAGAAAGGCGAGAGTGTAGGAAAAGGAAAGGGTACTTCAAAATAGATGAGCAACGGCACCACCGAACCCACGATAAAAAAAACAACGACCAAGTTGCTGATCCAGCGGGTGCTTCGGGGACTTTCCCAATGGTGGTCTAGCCAATCGAACGCGCGCAAGTGAAGGGATTGGAGTTGATTCATAAGCTTGATTTCCAAGGGAATGAGGTGGTTTTTGGTATAGAACACACCCGGAGCAGAAATTGTTGGAAATGAAGTGATTAAGTTGGAATTTAACACTAAATCCTAACTCACCTTGCAGGCAAGGGCGCTCTATTGCAGCATCGGCTTTTTGCCTTAGGTGAGTGTAAAGGAAAAATTCCCGAGAGAAAAAGGAAGGGAATCACCAGCAGCTCCCTAGGTGAAAATTCACTGCCTCCTTACCCCATAAGGATCAATCAATAGTAACTCTAATGTCAAAAACATCATGCTGGTAATTGAAAGTCGGCCAAGGAACACTTCCACTGTAATTCGTTCCATAAAAATAAAGCTTATTACCTTCCTTATAAGGCAATAGAAAATTCACATTGATTTCAGGAAAAACAAGCGCAGACTTAGAATAATGCTCAAAGGTCCCATCCCCTTTACTCAACCAAATCAAGTGATTTAGTTTAATTCCTTGGCATGAACCCGGTCCACAAGGTCCATTAAGTCTAAATAAGGAGCCATAGTGGAATGGAATCAGAATGATGTCATCCTTTCCATCATTATTTGCATCGAGTATTACAAATTCTCTAAACTGCATTTCCTTTAGGTCGAATTGTTTGGAAAAAGCAAAAGTAAACGTGCCATCTGATTTACCTAGCCAGACATCAAAGCCATTACCACCAGCTCCAGCATCTCCTGCCGGATCCTCTCTTGCGACGGCCAGATCTTTAATCCCATCCTTATTCGCATCCAGTACCTTTATTGAAGTAGCTCCTATCCACCAGGTGAAGGCACTTGGCTGGTAGGCTCTAAATTTTAATTCATAGCTATTGGTCAGTGCATCGTATGCAAAAATTCTTATTTGGTGTTCAAAACCTCTATTCGGTAAAAATCCACCCCCATACTCAGCTGTAATTATTTCTGGACGTGCGTCGCCAAATAGATTTTCAAATTGAATTGCTAGTGGAACAGAAGGAATGTTGGGATTCCCATCAAGAAGCGTTGAATTGCTTTTCGTTAATAATTCATTTTGTTGTTTGAATTGTCCGCCAGCTTGTTGGATAAAAATATTTGATCGAGTTTCATTTGAATTCAATAAACTCCCCGGAGTCCCTCCTATATCCATAAGTCCATCGTTATTCAAATCTCCCATCGTAGCATCATGGAAATACCCCATTTCTTCGGGTTTATTAACGGTAGTCCAATCAATATTCCCTCCTGGTAGAATTTTACCATAAAGAATATTACCTCTCCATCCACCACTTTGTGGGGTACCATATTCATTGGCATCACCTATGACTACCTTATCCCCAACTAACTTATAATTCCTTGCTCCCCAAAACTGTGCCTTGTCATCTTCTTTGAATCGCTCCCATTCACCATTCACCTTTCTCATGATCTGTGAGCTAGCAGGCGGAACGGTCTCTATGGAATTACCTCCATTCAACATTGGATTGCCTGGATGAAATGCAAAAATAGCACCATTGCTATCCTTGTAGATAAAGGCCGCGGAAACAATCCGAAGCGTGCTCTCCACTGTTGCTGGACTGAATTTGGTAGACGTCAAAAGCAAGGTTTTTTTTGTGTAAAAAATCGCCTTCTCCTTAAACTTTACCGTCACATTTTTCTGTTTGTCTACCGTAATCCTTTTCGGACTTTCATTACCAGTCAAATCCCCAGACCAGCTATCAAATTCCCATCCTTCTTTAGGTTTGGGTGTAAGTTCTACAGTTGTTCCATGTGGGTATTCTCTTCCTGAAGGATTTTGAACTATCTTTTCCTCAACTATTCCCTCCCCTTCAATCTTGATATTCAAAGGGTAATCTCTCTTTACAAATACCCCAACTACATTTTTATTTGCAGTCATGGTGAGTTGAAGTGGAGTTATATTTCCTGTTGCATCACCTTCCCATTGCTTGAATACCCAATTCTCATTTGGTTCAGGTGTGAGTGTCACTTGGGAACCTTCTACATAGTTGGATTCTTTTGGCGATATACTAATCTTTCCTCCTTCACTTGGAGTTATACTAGTTGTTAAGGTATACGTTGGAACTGGCTCTTCTACTTCACAAGCAGTGGATAGCACCAACCCCAAAAGGCTGAAATAAAGGGCTGATTTCCGCCAAATATTAGGAGAGTTGAAGAGATTTCTGATTTTCATCGGGTTAGAAAATTTTAGTATAGTGGAAGCACCCCATTTTTCGAACTGCTTCGAAAAAGAGGTGATTTAAAAACTGATACCTTCCAGGCAAGTAGAAATCCTCATAAAGGAGCCTCTATTCCCCCTAAAGATCCATTACTATTTTTATTCGGATGTCGTGGACTTAATCATCCAATCCGCAAAGGATTTCCGCGTGCCCACCTGACTGTGTGGCTGAGTTTGAAACTGATAAATTCCAATTAGCTCCTCCTTCGGATCAATAAAAAAAATAGGACCCGTTGCTCCACTCCATGAAATCGTCCCTTTTCGTTTCAAGGTTTTACTAGTCTCTTTACGAACTATCTGGTAGCCAAAGGTAAAGCCTTCTGCCAATTGTCCCCCTTCATCCGTGTAATGCGCATTGATATTTAGGGGTACTTGATCGGTCTTCATCAAAGCAATCGTCTCTGGTTTGGCGATCTGTTTGCCTTCGTGCTTGCCATCATTCAGGATCATGACGCAGAATGTAAGGTAATCCTCAAGTGTGGAAACCAATCCCCCAGACCCACTGTAAAAGACTTTGGGGCCAGCAATCAACTTACTCGATACAGTCCCAGGATCTAGTACTCGTAGCCCTCCTGGTCCATCAGGAGCATAGAGAGTCGTCAGTCGCGCTGCATCTGTTTCTTCCAAGAAAAACTTAGTTGCAGTCATGCCAAGGGGATTTAAGATTCGTTGCTGTACAAAATCTTGAAATGGCATCCCTGATACCACTTCTACTACTCTTGAAGCAACATTAATGGATGGACCATAGATCCAACCTTCCCCAGGCTCGTGACTCAGTGGCAGCTTTGCCAATTGATTCGAAAAATGAGTCAAATCATGAGCATTTACATCGGGGTAGGTACCCAAATACAAACCACCCAAGGTGCCTCCCCATTGGCTTACAAACCCCGCCTGGTGTGTCAGCAAATGCCGAAGTACTATCGGATGTTTAGCTGCTTCAGTTTGCAAGATCGGAGTACCCAGCAGGGTATCTTGGCTCACTACAACCTTTGGATTGGCAAATGCAGGCAGGTAGGTATCCAATCGATCGTTCATGTTAATTAGTCCATCTTCCTGCAACAAGAGCAGCGCCAACGAAGCAATGGGCTTGGTCATGGAAGCCAATCGAAAAAGGGAGTTGGTTTGCATCGGCCTTTTAGTAGCTTGATCAGCATCTCCAAATGCCTTTAACCGAATAATCTCGCCTTTATGGTAGAGCAAGTACGCTGCTCCAGCAATTTTTTGACCCTCAATGTCTTTTTGAATCTCTGCTTCAAATGCAGATAAGTTCGTATTTTGAGTTTTTTTGGATTGTTGGGCGTCTGCAAATCCAAAACTTAATGCAAAGCCAATTAGTAGGTAGATTAATTTTTTCATAAAAAGAAGATTGAACGTACTAGCAGGTTTTTTGTATACTAGCATAAAGGGCATGATCTAGAAAGGGATATTTTATTCTACGGATTCAATTTTTTAAAATAAAAAAAATCGACCTGAAAATCTACATTTACCCAAATCCGATCTGGAGGAGCGGTTAATCCGAAGGTGGTCATCCAATTCTCTCCCTCCGAATTGACTTTAATTTTTGACATGGCCAGCGGACGGTAGCTTTCCGGCCCAGTTAGAAAATTTCGATCTAGATGCCTGCCTACGAGTGTAGTCAGCGGTAAATCCACCAAATTTCCTTTTTGCGAACCTGCCCTTCCCGTAAAGGATAGCTTTCCTGTCGGAAATTGGATGCTGCCATCTACCTGAACCGAATCCTGAGCAGGAGCCAAGGTCAAAGCCACTTCCCCGTCTTGAACAGGAAAATCCAGTTGAGCGAGGCCATCATAAAGTGCTTGCTTCTTCGAAACTACCGTGCTGGGTGTACCGAGGTGCTTTTCCAAAGGAATAAGTAGGTGGGCTACAGCGAGCGGTCCTTTAGGCTGATCACCTAGGGTATATTGTTCCGTGCTTGCTAGAAAAAGCATCACTACCCCTTTGCCTTGTCGGATTCTTGGCTTTTGACCTACGGGAAGCATTTTCTGAACCTCCTGTTCAGGAAGCTCCCAAAGAAGGGTTAGGCCTACAGTTTGATCCGCTGCTTTCATTTTCCAGCTTTCGCCTGGACGTATTGTGGCACAGCCCCAGCTACCAGCTAAAAGAAAAATTAGGAATGGGTAGATTTTGAAGGAAGGCATGAATAGTAAGTGGGGGTAGAAGTAGAAAAGAGTGTTTAAGTCCTTTTGGGTTAGCTGTCGCTTTGTTGAAGTTCCTTTTCCAGTTCATGAATCAAGTCTTTGGCAGACACCCGGAGGATTCCTAATAGCGCACGGCAATTTCTTTCAATAAAAATTTCGTTGGAAGCCCAGTAAAAATACTGTTCTAAATCCTCTTGGTCTCCCATGAGCGGCGGGTCCCATGTTGGCTCTCCCATGGAGTAAGGTTTGTCTTTAAATTTGGTTTGATCAAACAAAAAAGCCAGTTCCTTCCCTTGAAACACGTGGCCAATTGCTTCTTTAAATGGAACTGCGTTCAGGTCTCGAGC
>JBIIGH010000153.1:0-6050 GCA_044236565.1 Algoriphagus sp.
CATGGATGGCATGTGCCGTCTCGATCGCAGGAATGATTCCCTCTGTACGACTCAACAAAATACCAGCCTTCATCGCATCCTCATCCTCTACCCCAACAAACTCCGCTCGTCCAATTTCATGCAAATGCGCATGCACCGGGCCAATTCCTGGATAATCCAAGCCTGCAGAGATGGAATGTGGCTCAACCACTTGCCCATCCTCAGTTTGCATCAACAAGGTTTTGGATCCATGCAAAATCCCAGGAGTACCCAATACGGAAGTGGCAGCAGACTTGCCGGAATGGATCCCATGCCCCGCCGCCTCCACAGCAATCAGTCGCACCTTGGGTTCATTGTAGTAATGGTAAAATGCTCCTGCGGCATTGGATCCTCCACCCACACAGGCAATCACGAGGTCAGGATTTTCGCTACCTTCTTTTGCTTTCAACTGCCATTTGATCTCTTCCGAGATGACGGACTGAAACCGTGCTACCATCTCTGGATAAGGATGAGGGCCCACCACCGAACCAATGATGTAATGCGTTCCCACTGGATCCGCAATCCAAGCACGCATGGCTTCGTTGGTGGCATCCTTCAAGGTCTTGGAACCTGAGGTCGCAGGAACCACCTTGGCACCAAGGATTCGCATCCGCTCCACATTGGGGCGCTGACGCTTAATGTCCAACTCTCCCATGTAGATCGTGCAATCCATACCCATCAAGGCACAGACGGTAGCAGTAGCCACCCCGTGCTGTCCCGCTCCGGTCTCTGCGATGATGCGTTTTTTGCCCAGCTTCTTGGCTAGGATAATCTGCCCTACGGTATTGTTGACCTTGTGGGCACCCGTATGACAGAGGTCTTCCCGCTTGAGGTAAATCTTGGCTCCAAAACTTTCGGAAAGCCGAGCTGCAAAATAGAGCGGCGTAGGTCTTCCCACAAAGTCCTTGAGCAGACTTTGAAATTCCTCTTGATACGTTGGGCTTGCTACAATTGCTTCCCAGTTTTCTCGGAGTTCCTCCACATTCGGATACAACATCTCAGGGATGTAGGCTCCTCCAAAATTTCCATAAAACCCTTTTTCGTCAACTTGTATCATCATCTCGCTAGTTATCGTCTCCAAATGGTAGACCTTATCTGTTCAACTTTTGTTTAAATTCCTTCAAATCAGGAATATGCTTTAGTCCTGGGGCAATTTCAAAACCAGAATTGACATCCACTCCCAGCAGCTGGGGAATATCCTCACCTAACTCTATAATTTCAGCTGCATGTTCCAACCGCAATCCTCCACTGAGGAAAAATCCTTTTTCGAAAGGATACCCTTTCAGGAGTTCCCAATCAAATGTTTTTCCAGAACCTCCCTTGCTCGCAGTAGCCGTATCAAAAAGAAATCGATCTACATGGGGAACAAATTCTTCCATCAGCTTCCAATCCAGCTTCTCCGCAACACCAAAGACCTTCCAGATTTCCAATTCGGTATCTTCCTTCAGTTGCTTTACCACCTCCACAGATTCTCCTCCGTGCAGCTGAATCGCCGAAAGGCCAAAAAAGGCAGTTTTGAGACGAATTTCCGACTGTTCTTCCCCTACGAACACCCCCACTTTTTTTATAGGCAAGTCCACTAACCAACCTTCACTTTCAGCAGGAACCAGTCGAGGGGACTTGGGATAGAAAATCAAGCCCATCCAATCTGGATTGACTTCTTGGACCAATTGGTAACAATTGTCCCGTTCCCACATGCCACAAACTTTAATTTCCATGCCCTGAGATTCCCGTTTTTTGTTCTCCCATCAAGCGTCTAAACTCCTGAATAAATTCTATTGCTGCCTGCCCTGGGTTTGAGGTTTTCATAAAGTTTTCCCCAATCAAGAATCCATCGAAGCCAGCCTTTCGGAAAGCTACTAGGGTAGCAGGATCTGAAATTCCGCTTTCCGAAATTTTTACTACCTGGTTTGGAATCCGGTCCACTAGTGCTAAAGATGTATCTAAAGACACTTCAAAGTTTTTTAAGTTTCGATTATTCACACCCACCACATCCAAGCCGTCACAAAACGACTGTTCCAACTCCTCCAGGTTGTGCACTTCCAACAGCACCTCGAGGCCTAGGCTATGGGCAAAGGCCGCTAAGGATTGTACTTTTTCTGGAGTTAAGGCAGCGGCAATGAGTAAAATACAATCTGCACCCATGGATTTGGCTTCCAAAATTTGGTACTCATCCACCACAAAGTCCTTTCGTAGAATGGGGATGGCCACTTGCTTTCTAGCCAACTCAAGGTCTTCTGTGGTACCTCCAAAATAGTGCAGATCTGTCAAAACGGAGAGTGCGGAGGCGCCTGCCTGCTCGTATCCTTGGGTCACTTCCTCCACTGGGGAGATACCATTGATCAATCCCTTGGAGGGAGACTTTCGCTTGAATTCGGTGATGATCCCAGACTTGGTAGGATCCAAAAGAAAAGACTTCAAGGATAGGGTGGCTCTCGAAAAAGCGCTGCTTTTTTCCAAGACAGCTACAGGTCGCTGCTGCTTTCGAGCTTCCACTTCCACGTACTTATCGGCAATGATTTTTTCTAGCGTATTCATCGGAGCAACTTAGTTAAAGGATACGGAAGTTTGAGGTTGAATCAATCCTGTAAAGACACGTAGCGCCTTGCCAGTCAGGAGTGTTTCGTTGGCGAGGGCAATTGCCTCCTCGAAACCAAGGCCCTCTCGAGCGGTCACTAGGGCTGCAGCGGCATTCGCTACCACAACCTGATTTTGTGCAGCAGTACCCTTGCCTCGAAGCACGTCTTCAAAGATTCGGGCAGACTCGGCTATTGTGGTTCCACCAAGAATGCTGTCTGGCGAAAGTTGATCTAGGCCAAGGCTTTGTGGGTGGTAGAGTTTCTCACCGGTATTGGTGATCATTTTGAAGGGACCCGTGAGCGATATCTCATCGTAACCATCTAATGCATGCAAGATAGCAAATCGACCCTCGGTTTCCTGATAGAGGTAACCATAGAGTCGCGCCAATTCCAAGCTAAACACGCCTACCAATTGCTTTCGGGGAAAACTTGGGTTGACCATGGGTCCAAGCATGTTGAAAAAAGTCTTCACCCCGAGTTCCTTTCGGATGGGTGCCACACTTTTCATGGCAGGGTGAAAAAGTGGCGCATGCAAAAAGCAGAGACCTACCTGATCCAAACTTCTCCGAAGCTGATCGGGATTTGAACTAAACTCATAGCCAAAATGGGAAAGCAAGTTGGAGGAACCACATATCGAGGACACGCCCGTATTCCCGTGTTTGGCCACAGCCTGTCCTGCTCCTGCGACGATAAAGGAGGAAAGCGTAGAGATGTTGAAGGTGTCTTTACCATCACCTCCCGTGCCACAGAGGTCCATGGCATCGTATTCGGAAAGGTCTATCGGTACGCAGAGCTCAAGCATGGCTTCCCGGAACCCACGGAGTTCCTCCACCGTAATGCTGCGCATCAGAAACACCGTCATAAATGCGGCCACTTGGCTGCTTGGGTAGGATCCTGTAGCCAAATTTTTCAATACCTCCTTCGCTTGCTGCTGCGAGAGGGTTTTGTGTTCAATCAACTGATTTAAAATATCTTTCATCGGTTAGCGATAGGTAGGAGTCGAATTAATTTTGAAGCCAGTTTTGAATCAGCTTAGCACCATGTTCGGTGAGGATACTTTCTGGGTGAAACTGAAGCCCACGGAGGTCAAATTGCTTGTGGCGGATGGCCATAATCTGTTGGTCTGTGGTACGCCCGATCACCTCCAATTCAGTGGGGAGATGTGCTTCATCTACTACCCAAGAATGGTACCTACCTACGGCAAACTGGGAGGGTAGTCCTTCAAATAGTCGGTCAGGCACTACGGTGAGCGTGGAAGCAACTCCATGCTGCACCTCCGCCAAGTTGTGTAGCTGCCCACCAAAGGCCTCTGCAATGGCTTGGTGCCCAAGGCAAATCCCGAGGATGGATTTGGTAGCTGCATACCGCTGCAGTACTTCGGGCATCAATCCCGCTTCGGAAGGAATTCCAGGACCTGGAGAGAGGAGAATTTTATCAAATTGCTCCACCTCATCCAAGGCAAATGCATCGTTTCGACGAATGTCCAATTGCTGCCCATACCCCAGTTGGCGGATCAGGTACACCAGGTTGTAGGTGAAGGAATCGTAATTATCTAGGACTAAAATTTTCATGGACGCATCGCTTAAATCTGTTCGGCAGTCTTCAAGGCCACCCGCAGGGCTTCCAATTTATTGGCCACCTCCTGCAATTCGGAGTGGATGTTGCTTTTGGCAACTACACCAGCACCGGCTTGAAAACGGAGCTGGTTGTTTTCCGACACAAAGGAGCGAATGATGATCGCATGGTTGAAATCCCCATTGAATCCCAGGTAGCCGATCGCGCCGCCATAGAATTGACGGCTCACTGTTTCCAATTCATCGATGAGCTCCATTGCTCTGAACTTCGGTGCACCCGAAAGCGTTCCTGCCGGGAAAGTATCTGCCACCAACTGTAGTGGATTGGCACCCTCAGGTAGCTGCCCCGTTACTTTGGACACCAAATGGATCACATGGGAGTAGTATTGCACTTCTTTAAAGACCTCCACTTCCACCCGATCAGAAGTACGAGATAGGTCATTTCGTGCCAAATCTACGAGCATCACATGCTCTGCATTTTCTTTGGGATCGTCGTACAATTTCCGGGCAAGGGCTGCATCCTCCACATCGTTGCCAGTGCGGCGGAAGGTGCCTGCGATTGGATAGAGGGTTGCTTTTCGGTTTTTGACCACAATCTGTGCTTCCGGGGAACTTCCAAACACCTTGAAGGAGCCGTAGTCGAAATAAAACAGGTAGGGCGAAGGATTGACCGATCGGAGGGCACGGTAGACGTTAAATTCATCCCCTTTGAAGGCCGTTGTAAATCGGCGAGAGAGTACCAACTGGAATACATCTCCGCGATGGCAATGCTTCTGGGCTTGGGATAGCAATCCCAAAAACTCCGCATCGCTGTAGTTGGAAACCTCTTCTCCTACTTTTTTGAAAGAGTAGGCAGGGATGTTTTTGTTGTTGAGCAAAGTCTCGATTTCATCTAGGTAAGAAGCCCGCTCAGCCCCCTCAACTAGGTGTTCGAATAAGTGCAACTCGTTTTTGTAATGATCCACGACGATGATGTTTTGATACATGGCATAGTGCATCATCGGCACTTCTTCGGATGGAGAAGCTTTTAGGTGGATGTCCTCAAACCAGCCTACCGTATCGTACTGGGTGTAGCCAAAAAGGCCATTTGTACTGAACTTGAACGTGTCAGGCGAAGACTTAAATGCAGTTCCAAACCGCTGCAAGCAATCCATTAGGGGTTGTTCAGCACTCACTTCGTAGGATTTCTCCTGTCCATCGGGCAATTTTTCCAGCACTGTACCTGCGGTAAATGAAAAAGAAGCGACAGGATTAAAGCAAATGTAGGAGTAGCTATTGTCCTGCCCACGGTAGTCGGAGGATTCCAGCAAGATGGGATTTGCGAAGCGATCACGAATCTGCAGGTAAATGCTTACCGGCGTGATGATATCTGCGAGTCGCTTGCGGTACTGGGTATGGAGGCTGTAGGTCGTAGTCATAAGAGAGAAAAGGGCACAAAAAAAGGCTTACCGGGGAAACCAGTAAGCCTTTTAAGGTATGTATTGCGCAAAGTTTAGGCAACGGCTTTCTGAGCTTTCCCGAGGAAAGAATTGGAATGCCACCACCAGTACTTGTTTGCGATTGTTTTCATAAGCGTGGCACAAATTTAGAAAGGCTTTGGAATAAGCAATGCGTCCCTTCGTTTTTTTTAACTTATTTTTGAGCAACCCTAACCTTCACACCGTGGCTAAAGCAATTTCGCAGTACTTCAAACGGATTTTTGACGATTACCAAGTATTGGTGATGATCAACCCGCAGGATTTTTCTGGCATCGAACTGATCGTTCATCCCGATGGGAAAATCGAAAAAACAGCAATTGAAGCTGATGAAGAGATTTTTGAGGATCTCAAAGCCGATGAGTTCCAGGCCTGCAGTGCACTGGAATTTCAACTTCTACTTT
>JBIIGH010000155.1:0-5926 GCA_044236565.1 Algoriphagus sp.
TTCGATAACGGGCTGGCTTCGGAATATCGACTAGCGAAGGCTGATTTCTAAGGAAACAGCGGTTTTTCCCAAAACGAAGGCAGCCTTCTCGAAGGATGGCGGCCCAAAGTAGACTTTGGGATTTTTGGAGAAGCCGAATTTTTCGGTGGGATAGCCTACTGCATTGGTGCTCAACTTCCCATTGTTGTCTAGATCGTGAATTACGCCGATTGCATACGTACCAGCGGGTAGGTCGGTAAGTTTGAAGCTTGCTTTTCCACTCTTGGGAGGGAGTGAAATGCTCCGAACTGCCTGTTTGACCTGATCAGGGAACCCGATAGGCTTGGAAAACACCAAGATGCGAATGCTCCCGGCATCACTGCTCGCTCCGCTGATGGAAACCTGAAGGCTTGTTTGGTTGCTTTGTCCCAGCGTTTCCAACGCAAAAAATAGGCTAACTAGAAGGAATAAGTAGTTCATAAGGAAGCGGCTGTAGTGTGACGGTTGATCTTTCTTGTAGGGGTATACGCAAACGCTGCTTTAAAGTATATCTTTTTTGGAACTTCATACTTTCCTAGAATTTGCTTCAGCCCTGCTTCGAGTGCAAGTCGCTTGTTTTCTTCCCCTGTTCCCTCCACATACAAAACCAATTGCTCTCCTAAACGGCTGTCTTTCTCCCCATACAAAAAATAGGCGCATCCTGGGCAAGTTTTCTCGAGTAGAGGAGCAATTCGGCGTTCCAATTGTTCAGGAAAATGTTTGATTCCTCCAGAATTAACTGCAAAATCCGCTCTACCTAGCCACACAAATGTATTTTTTGACCGAAGTTCAATTGTGTCATTCGTCTGTATTTTTTCAGACCCACTCATGGGAGATTGGATCCAAAGGCAATCCTGTTCATTGATTCCGATGGCTACTCCCGGTAGGGGTTGGTACACCAATTCACCTTCTTCGATGGGGGCTAAAGCGATGTGTGAGACGGTTTCAGTCATTCCAAAGGATTGCCAAGCTCGAATTCCTTGTTGAACCAGGCCCTGCTGGATTTTGTGGGGTAAAGCGGCTCCTCCGATCAGTACATGGGGAATAGATTGGAGTAGTTTTCTGCTCTTTTCTTCTGCCAAACCCGCTTCCACCTGAAGGGGAACTAACGCAACGAAGGTAAATTGTTCCTCTAGGCCCAATAAAGGATTTGCACTAGGTTCGACCAAGGTGATTGGGCAATTCCAAACCATGGCGCGCACCAGCATCATTTTTCCTGCGATAAAGGAGGGATTTAGGCTGCAGAGCAGGTGCTCTCTGGTAGTTGTTCCGAAAAAGGCCCCAGTGGCGGCTGCGCTGGCTTCCATTTGGGTTCGGCTGAGGACTTGCAACTTGGGTGCTCCTGTAGATCCAGAGGTCTGTTGGATAAAGGTTTCCTGTCCTGCCAACCAATCCCTACAGAATGCAAAGGCTACCTGAGCAACTTCCGGAAGTTCCTCCAAGATGGGTAGGGCCTGGCTAGTGCTGTAATAGTAAGACTGGTAGCGAAGTTGAAACATACGCGTGGTGGAGATGAGAAAGGAAACCGTATCTCTAACAAATTTCGTCAGCTTCGGTTAACTTGCACAAAAATGTGATTTTTAAATCAAACGATCATGATTAACTGGATTACAGCCAAGGAATACGAGGATATCACCTATAAAAAGTGTAATGGTGTAGCACGCATTGCGTTTAATCGCCCTGAAGTTCGCAACGCATTTCGCCCAAAAACTACCGCTGAACTCTACGATGCCTTTTATGACGCCCAGGAAGATACCTCTATCGGAGTGATCCTGCTTTCAGGAGAAGGGCCTTCTTCCAAGGATGGAAAATGGGCCTTTTGCTCGGGTGGAGATCAACGTGCCAGAGGCCACCAAGGTTATGTAGGAGAGGACGGCTACCACCGCTTGAACATCTTGGAAGTACAGCGTCTGATTCGCTTTATGCCTAAGGTGGTGATCGCTGTAGTTCCGGGCTGGGCAGTAGGTGGGGGACATAGTTTGCACGTCGTATGCGACCTAACCCTGGCCAGTGCCGAGCATGCCATTTTCAAGCAAACCGATGCGGACGTAACCAGCTTTGACGGGGGTTATGGATCTGCCTACTTAGCCAAGATGGTAGGGCAGAAGAAGGCTCGAGAAATCTTCTTTTTGGGAAGAAATTATTCCGCGCAGGAAGCCATGGATATGGGCATGGTCAATGCCGTAATCCCACATGCCGAGTTAGAAAATACCGCATACGATTGGGCGCAGGAAATCCTTGCCAAATCACCAACTTCCATCAAGATGCTCAAGTTTGCGATGAACCTGACCGATGATGGAATGGTAGGCCAACAGGTCTTTGCAGGTGAGGCAACTCGCTTGGCGTACATGACCGAAGAAGCCCAAGAAGGACGTAATGCATTTCTTGAAAAGAGAAAGCCTAATTTCAAGAAAATCAAATGGATACCTTAATTGAATTAAAGTAAAAAAGGCCTAACTTCAGAAAGTTAGGCTCTTTTTTTATCAAGTTTTTCCAGTTAAATAACGCTTAAAATTTTAGCTTAAATCCCCCTAACCCCCTTGTCAAGGGGGAGTTGTACCAACTTGATTCCAAGCAGATATGGGTAACCCAAGAAACTTATTTTATAGTTAATGTTGGATGCGAGCTAAGATGTGATTCCCCCTTCTTAAGGGGGCTAGGGGGATTTAAAACTAATTAACCTCCCATTTTTAGACACCTCCCGTATCCTCTTTTCCTCACTCAAAATTCTTCCGTAAAACATACTCCACGCAGCGAGCAGCCAGCCGCGCAGTGACCTGGTCTTGGTCGTAGGTTGGGTTGAGTTCTACCACATCCAGTGAGATCAATTTTTTACTTTTTACCAATAGGTCAAAAACCTTAAAGGCCACCTCGGGATCAAAGCCCATCGGCGATGGAGCGGAAACTCCCGGTGCGAAGGCAGAAGAAAAACCATCCAAATCTACAGTCAAGTAAAGGGCATCTACCTGGTCTACAAAAGCCTGAATCTGTTCGGCGACGACTGACCAATTTACCAAAGTAAACTGCTCCATGTCCACGAAATCTGCCTGGAGCTGTGCTGCCGTTTCAAATAGAGACTTGGGGTTGGCAGCTCGTTGAATGCCGAGTGCCAAGTAATGAAATTCGTTTGGATGATTGCTTGCCAACTGGAAGAAGGGAGAGCCTGAATGTCCTTTTCCATCCACCAAGGGTCGCAAGTCAAAGTGTGCATCCAGGTTGACGATCCCGAGTTTTTTGCCATTTTCTTGGGCAAATTGGAGGACACCAGATCCGTGTGCAAAGGCCAAATCATGACCTCCTCCTAGCCAAACTGGAAAGTGGTTGCTCTTCAACAGTTGGTAGGTCAAGTCGATAATCACCCGATGCGTGGCCTCCAAATCTCCTTCCCAGGTAAAAATATCGCCATAATCGACAAGGGGAAGGCTTTCTGGCAAATGACAGGCCAGCGTACCCAAAAGCTTACGAATTGCGGCTGGGCCTTCGCCTGTACCCAATCTACCTTGGTTGCGGCGCACGCCTTCCTCTCCAGCGTAACCTAGGATGCCCACCTTGTTATCCGATGAGGAGTCAAAAGCCAAGTTGGAGCAGACACGCACTACCTGGTGCCAGTATTCGGGTTGCATGGCTTTTCTACCGGTCCAATTTTCTTGAGAGGGATTTTGATGAAGATTCATCCTATTTTTTTTCGTTTGTTTGATTCAATTTAAGCTCCCGTGAACTCAATTTAAGGTTTTCAGGACACGTTACTCAACCTAATTGATCCAGTAGGCTGTCATCCACGAGCTGTGGAATAGTTACCTGAAGCTGAGGGCTTCGGTCCATCTCACGCTGTATCGCTTCAATCGAACCGCTATTTCTTGCCCAGGCGCGCCGTGCAATGCCATTGTTCACATCAAAGAAAAGCATGGATTGAAGGCGCTGTGCAGCCGCTTCGCTTCCGTCTAGCACGAGCCCAAAGCCCCCATTGATGACCTCTCCCCAGCCTACGCCTCCGCCGTTGTGGATGGAAACCCAGGTAGCACCGCGGAAACTGTCGCCAATCACGTTGTGAATGGCCATATCTGCGGTAAATCGGCTGCCATCGTAGATGTTGCTCGTTTCCCGGTAGGGGGAATCGGTCCCGCTGACGTCATGGTGATCTCGACCCAATACCACCGGGGCAGCAATTGTCCCTGCCGCAATGGCCTCATTGAAGGCCGCGGCAATCTTGGCTCTTCCTTCTGCATCGGCATAGAGGATCCGGGCTTGGGAACCCACCACGAGGCGATTATTTTCGGCTTCTTCAATCCAGGTGATGTTGTCCTGAAGTTGCTGTGAAATACTTGCAGGGGCAGTTGGAAGTAATTCTTTCAATACCTGTGCGGCAATCAAGTCGGTGGTACGGAGGTCAGCAGCAGTTCCGGAGGTGCAGACCCAGCGGAAAGGTCCAAATCCATAATCAAAGCACATCGGACCTAGAATATCTTGCACGTAGCTCGGGTAGCGAAAATCGATTCCATTGCTGCCCATCACTTCGGCACCTGCACGGGAGGCTTCAAGTAGGAAAGCATTGCCATAATCGAAAAAGTAGGTGCCTCTCGCCGTGTGGTTATTGATGGCTACAGTTTGTCTACGCAGGGATTCCTGCACTTTTTCTTTGAAGGTCTCAGGATCCTCAACCATCAGTAGGTTGGATTCCTCGAAAGAAAGCCCCACGGGATAGTATCCCCCTGCCCAAGGGTTGTGGAGGGAGGTTTGGTCCGATCCTAGTTCAACCAGGATTTCTTCCTGATCCAATCGCTCCCAAAGGTCTACTACATTGCCTAGGTAGGCGATGGAAACAACTTCCAGCTCATCTTTGGCCTTTTTTACGCGCGCTACGAGGAGATCTAGGTTATCGATGAGTTCGTCTACCCATCCTTGCTGATGTCGCTTGTGTGCCGCCGCAGGGTTGATTTCGGCGCAAAGGGTGACGCAACCCGCAATATTACCTGCCTTGGGTTGAGCTCCGCTCATGCCACCCAGGCCAGCGGTGAGAAAGAGTTTGCCTTTGGGAGAACCTTGGCCCCATTTCTTTCGAAAGGCATTCATCACGGTGATGGTGGTGCCGTGCACGATGCCCTGAGGCCCAATGTACATGAAAGATCCTGCGGTCATCTGTCCGTATTGGGTGACGCCGAGGGCATTGAAGCGTTCCCAGTCCTCCGGTTTGGAGTAGTTGGGGATCATCATCCCGTTGGTGACCACCACGCGAGGAGCGTCTTTGGAGGAGGGGAAAAGCCCCATGGGATGCCCTGAATAGAGGTGAAGCGTTTGTTCCTCGGTCATTTCGGACAGGTACCGCATGGTGAGCAGGTACTGCGCCCAATTTTGAAATACGGCTCCATTGCCCCCGTAGGTAATCAATTCCTCCGGATGCTGTGCTACGGCCGGGTCCAGGTTGTTCTGAAGCATGAGTTGGATTGCCGCTGCCTGGGCACAGTTTGCTGGGTATTCTGCTAGGGGTCTTGCCTTGAGCGTATAGTCCGGCATAAAGCGGTACATGTAGATGCGACCGTAATTATGGAGTTCCACCCAAAATTCAGGAGCCAAAGTAGCATGCCAGTCCTTGGGAAAATAGCGCAGGGCATTCCGCAGGGCCAATTTTTTCTCGTCTGTCGACAATAGGTCTTTGCGCTTGGGCGCATGTGAAATGCCTGCGCTCCGCTCCTTTTTGGGAGGCAGTTGGCTGGGTATTCCTTGGCGGATTTGGGTTTGGAATTGCATGTATGTTTTTAGTATCAAGTATCAAGATGCAAGAACCGAGATCCAAGAGATTAGACTAAATTCTGCTAGGTTGGAAGTTCTGCTTCTGGCATATTTCCATGTTTCCCACTTCTTCATTCTTCAATCGGCGTTCAACATTAGAGTAGATGCAAGAGGCAAGAAC
>JBIIGH010000156.1:0-5911 GCA_044236565.1 Algoriphagus sp.
GACGGCATCCAAAGAAGCCAAATTGGTCTCACTCTTGAGGTAATAATCGGACAAGGCCACTGCAAAGGATGCCAATCCACCAAAGCCATTGAAGAGGGCTACCATTTCTGGAATTTTGGTCATTGGTACTTTATAGGCATAGTACAAGCCAATCACAGAGCCGATCAACACACAGACACCAATTTCAATAAAGGTCAGTACATCTAAGGTAAGCAAGGTGGCCACAATCGCAATCAGCATGCCTACGGCGGAGATAAAATTACCCTTACGGGCATCTTTGGTTTTCCCCAAGTACTTGATGCCTATGATGAATAGCACAGAAGCTATCAGATAGGCGAGTTGAATTCCCGTGTTCATTTTTTCTTAAACATTTTAAGCATGCGATCGGTCACCGCGTAACCGCCGACCACATTGATGGTAGCCAAAACCAAGGCAAACATGCCCAACCATTTACTGAGGGTAGTATAGCCCATCTCGTTGCAAGCCATCAAAGCCCCAACAATGGTGATTCCTGAAATGGCATTTGAGCCAGACATCAAGGGGGTGTGCAAGGTGGGTGGTACCTTAGATATGAGTTCAAACCCGAGGTAACTCGCCAGGACAAGAACATAAATCAGTACAATCAGCGCTGAAATAGACATAGTTGATGGTTTTATTGAGAAAGAATTTGTTTGGTAAACGAGTGCACCAATTCTCCTTGATGCGTGATCAATACACCCTTGGTGATTTCATCCTCCAAGTCAAGGGTAATACCAGTCTCCCCTACCAAATGAAAGGCGAGGGTACTGATGTTGGTTGCATAAAGCTGACTGGCATTGACAGGGAGCAAGGAGGGAAGATTGGATTCTCCAACTAGGGTGACTCCATGCTTGACTACGGTGGCGTTTTTCTCAGAGATCGCACAATTGCCTCCAGATTCTACGGCCATATCCACGATTACAGATCCTGCCTTCATGCTCTTGACCATGTCTTCAGTAACCAGAATAGGAGATTTTTTACCCATTACTAGGGCGGTGGTAATCACCAAATCCGCATCCTTGATTTTCTCACGGATTAGCTGCTGCTGCTTCTCTAAGTATTCTGCTGATACCTCGCGGGCATAACCTCCTTCGGTTTTTACTCCTTCTGCACTCTCCACACTCAAATACCTACCGCCTAGGGACTCAACTTGTTCCTTCGTTTCGGGGCGTACATCGGTACACTCCACCACCGCTCCCAGCCTTTTGGCCGTAGCAATGGCTTGTAATCCTGCCACTCCAGCACCAAAAATCAAAACCCGGGCGGGGGTAATCGTTCCCGAAGCAGTCATCAGCAGGGGAAATATTTTTCCAAGATGGTTGGCTCCAAGAAGCACGGCTTTATAGCCTGCAAGGTTGGCCTGAGAGGACAAGGCATCCATCTTTTGGGCACGAGAGATACGAGGGACCGCATCCATTGAAAAGGAACTGATGCGCTTGGCATTGAATGCCGCCAGCACTTCTGGGTGCTGATAGGCATACATGTAAGAAATGTAGGCCGCGCCTTCTTTCATCAAGGCTATTTCTTGTGGGGTCGCCAAATTGACTTTGAGCACTAAATCCGCCCCAAATGCATCTTTGGAAGTTCCGATAGTCGCACCTGCGGCTTCATAGTCTTGGTTCGAAAAATAGGATTTTTCCCCAGCGCCCGATTCCACGACCACGTCAAATCCTTTTTTCCGTAATAGTTTCACTACCTCTGGGCTCAAGGCCACTCGGTTTTCATATTCCTTGGTTTCTTTTACTACGCCGATGATCATGAAATGGATGGATGCTTAATGTGGTTAAAGAAATAGCCAAATTCGAATAGATCTATTTCGATAGAGACAATAAAATTTTGGTAATCACCTTCTAATGAACAAAATCTTTAGAATAGAATGAAATTCATCGAGATGTTTTTGAGAAAATTTAAATCCGCTTGACAGGTTGAAGTAAAACCACAACTTTTCCTAAAAGTTATATTTTTAGCCGAATACAGAATTTTTGATTTTTTCTTTGCCTTTCCCAAAAATCAACAGCAACTTGGGGAATATTGGAGTAAGGGCTTTAGAATTCGCGTACCGGGAAGTTTAGCCTCCCGAAATCCCCGTTCTTGTTTGGCCTTTTCCTATTTTGCTTGTCAATTACCAAACCCATGAAAAAACCAGAAACTCAATCCTCCGGTCAATCCCGAAGAGAATTTATCAAAAACGCAGCCATTGCCTCCTCTTTTTTCATTGTCCCTCGACATGTACTAGGCGGAGTAGGCTTCACCTCCCCTTCTGACCAGCTTGTTCTGGCTGCGATTGGAGCAGGAGGAAAAGGAAAGAGCGATATCCTCAATGCCTCTGTAAATGGCAGAGAACGTGTCGTAGCCTTGTGCGACGTGGATTTCTCCGGTTCCGCCAAAGACTCGGTTGCCAATTTTCCAAAAGCCAAGCTATTTGCAGATTACCGCATAATGCTGGAGGAAATGAAGGAAATCGATGCGGTGACAATTTCTACCCCCGACCACGTACACGGTCCTGCAGCAAAGTTCTGCATGGAGCGCGGCAAGCACGTTTACGTACAAAAGCCCATGACACACAACATCCGGGAGGCGCGTCTGCTGACCCAGATGGCGAGAGACAAAAAAGTGGTAACCCAAATGGGCAACCAAGGCGCTTCCAATCCCCTGATGGACATGATCAAAGGCTGGATGGACTCCGATAAAATAGGCAAAGTAGCCAAGGTGCAGATCTGGACCAACCGTCCCGTATGGCCTCAAGGCGGTGCTTTCCCAAAACCAGACCCAAGCAACAAGCCCTCTGACATGGAATGGGACCTTTGGCTAGGCCCAGCTCCAGAGATTCCTTTTACCCCTAACTTGCATCCTTTCAACTGGAGAGGATGGTGGGATTACGGAACAGGAGCTCTTGGTGACGTAGGATGTCACTTGATGGACATTCCTTTCCGTATGCTTGGCCTACACTACCCACTTGATGCGGAATGCTCCGTGGGATCGGTGTATTCTCAAATGTGGACTCCAGATTATCATCCAGATGGATGCCCAGCCTCTTCCTTCATTACCCTTCATTACGGTCCGACCGCTAAGAATGGTGTTCCTCTGGAAATGACCTGGATGGATGGCGGCATTCGCCCTTCTCACCCAGATATCATTCCTGCTGACCACGATCTTGGAGG
The DNA here is from genome assembly GCA_044236565.1 of Algoriphagus sp. GTDB lineage: Bacteria > Bacteroidota > Bacteroidia > Cytophagales > Cyclobacteriaceae > Algoriphagus. The sequence continues at coordinate 3,180 of JBIIGH010000156.1, forward strand.
TGCTAATTCCGCCAATGGAGTCATGATGATCGGCGAAAAAGGGATCATCACGCACAACATCAACGACAGCTCCCCGCTGATGCCTAAGCTATACCTCTACGATGGCACCCAGGAATTTGGTCCTGACCGCATCGCTGGAACGGAGCCTGAATATGGACACCAACGCAAGTGGGTGGATGCTTGTAAGGCTGGTTTTGGTTCCACCGAACACAAAGGCTTGACCTCTTCCTTCGATTATGCTGGCCCAATGACCGAAACGGTGTTGATGGGTAATTTGGCTATTCGAAGCTTTATGCTCAGAAAGCCCAACAGCAAGGGACAGCAGGAATTCTTTGGCCGCAGAAAGTTGCTCTGGGACGGAGAAAATATGCGCATCACCAACTTGGAAGAAGCCAACCAGTTTGTCGGCAGAACCTACAGAGCTGGATTTGAGGTATAAATCTCAAAAACCAATCGAATTTAACCGTGAGACAAGTGCTCACGGTTTTTTTATGCGTATTTTCATCCCTTCCTTTCGTAAAAATTCAGCCCATGAAGGCCCTTTTAATTGAATCATTTTGCCAAGACCCTCGGGTCACCCAAGTGGCAGATCCCGAAACACCGGATCAAGGCATCCTCCTTGAAGTAAAGGCAACAGGCCTCTGCCGAAGTGATTGGCACGGATGGATGGGTCATGATCCCGACATCGTACTGCCGCATGTGCCTGGGCATGAATTTGCTGGGATCATCCGTGAACTGGGCAAAGGAGTGCGCAATTGGAAAGTAGGAGATCGGGTCACCGTTCCCTTTGTCTGTGCCTGTGGAACATGTCCTACTTGCCAAACCGGGAACCAACAGATTTGCGACGATCAATTTCAGCCTGGATTTACGCACTGGGGCTCTTTTGCACAATATGTGGCCGTACACCGGGCAGAGACCAACCTGGTAAAACTCCCCGACTCCGTTAGTTTCGAAGCGGCTGCAAGTTTGGGATGCCGATTTGCCACCTCCTTTCGTGCGGTAGTTGCGCAAGGCAAAGTCAGTGGTGGACAACTGGTGGCTGTGCATGGATGTGGAGGGGTCGGTTTATCTGCCATTATGATCGCAGCGGCGCAAGGTGCAACAGTCATTGCAGTGGACATCGATGCAGCAAAATTGGCACTTGCCAAGGCGGCGGGGGCAACCTATTTGGTGGATGCTTCTAACCAGTCAGATGTCCCTGCTCATATTTTAGAAATCAGCAAGGGAGGGGTTCATGTATCGATCGACGCCTTGGGCAGTAAGGTGACCAGCTACAACTCGATTTCCTGCTTGCGAAAACGAGGAAAACACATTCAAGTTGGGCTTTTGGCAGGAAGCGAAGCCAATCCACCTGTTCCCTTGCACCTCGTGATCGCAAAAGAACTAGAAATCATCGGTAGCCATGGCATGCAAGCCCATGCGTACCCCGAAATGATTCAGATGATTTTGGAACATAAAATTGATCCAGAGCAATTGATTGGAAGGAGAATTTCACTAGAATCCGCAGCAGAAGCCTTGATGCGCATGGACTCCTTCGAAGAAAATGGGATGGCAATGATCACTCAATTTTAAAGCGAAACATTACCTATGGAAAAAAATAAAAAACGCTGGTTTATCCAGTCTGTGGCTGGTTTACTTCTCACCGCAACAGGGCTGTCGATTTGCATTCATGCCGGAGTAGAAAAGTTAGGGGGAGAAGATTGGTTTTGGACAGGAACTTTGGGTCTCGTGATTTTCCAGGCGGGACTCAGCTTGGTGATTGATGGAGTAAGATACCGCTAAGAATTTGGCAAGAAGTAGCCAGAATGTGTAGTTGGTTTCTAAGTAGAAATTAAAAACACTGATCCACTCATTACTGAATAGAAGTTCCTAAATTAGTAAGTGCTCCTAGCGCTACTCGTTTTAATTTATTTTTAAAAATTGGGTGCAACTACGCCTAAGAATAGGATTTAACGCGCTTGAATTTGATTTTAAACTAGAGCACTTCATCTAAGTCTAACCTTTTTAACTTCCGCATCATGATCAAGAAAATCACTTTCTCCGTAATCGTCATCCTGGTAGGCATCCAGTTTGTTCCCATGAAAAAAAATGAATCAGGAACCAACGATTTTGACATTACCACAAACTACCAAGTACCCGAACATGTCGCCACGCTCATGCAAGGAGCTTGCAACGATTGCCATACCAACACCACTAAATACCCTTGGTACAGCAACATCCAACCAGTAGGCTTTTGGCTCAATCACCACACGAACGAAGGGAAAGAACATTTGAATTTTTCCGAGTTTACCTCCCTTCCCCTTCGCGTACAAAACCACAAGTTTGAAGAAATTGTCGAAATGGTAGAAAGCAAAGAAATGCCACTTCCCTCCTACACCTATATGGGGCTACATCCTGAAGCCAACCTTTCCGATGCAGACCGAAAAGTGCTGGTAGATTGGGCCAAAGAGCAAATGGCGATGCTGGCCGCTACTCATCCTGCAGATAGCTTAAAGATGAAGCCCCGACCAGCAGCTTCTGAAGAATAAACCTTCATTTGATTAGACTGAGAAAAGAAAATGTCAGTCTATTTTTTCTACCCTTCCTAGCATGAAAAAATTTACAGACACAGCAGTCCGATGGGGAGTCGTGGGTGTAGGCAAGGTTTGCGAACTCAAGTCCGCACCTGCGATGAATACCATCCCACACAGCAAGCTCGTTGCTGTCATGCGGAGAGATGCCGCCAAAGCGGA
>JBIIGH010000157.1:0-5867 GCA_044236565.1 Algoriphagus sp.
CTATTTTCACACCTCTAAACACTTTTCTAGCATGCACTACCTCGTTCCCATAGATTTTTCGGAAAATTCCCTCAAAGCCCTTGACTTTGCCCTAGGGCTCGCTACTTCCAAGGCGGATCGCATCACCCTTCTCCATGTGGTTGAAACGCACTATGACTTTGCGAGTCAAGTCGAATTTTTCACCAAACAACAACTTCAGGAAGGGAAAAAACGGGGAAAAGAATTGCTTGCAAGCCATGGAGATTCCAAAATCAACTTAAAGTTTAGGCTAGTTGAAGGGAATCCTGCACTTCAAATCACCCAGTTGGCTGCAAAACAAAAAGTCGACTTGATCGTGATGGGAACAAAAGGAGCGAGCGGAATTACAAAAACGCTGATCGGTACCGTGGCTGTTTCGGTCGTTCGAGAAGCCACCTGTCCCGTATTGATCATTCCTGAAGCAGCAGTCAAAACCAACTTGAAACAATTTGTGCTAGGCTTGGAATTTGCCGATCACGAACCTCCACTTCTCAATTGGGTCGCCACCCAGATAAAAAAATGGAAAGGACACCTTCAAGTGGTTCATGTTCGACCTACAGAAAAACAACTATTTAAGCAGGAACTTTTGGAGTTGGGCATGAAATATCACCTCAGCAAAAAATACCCAAGCTTAAAACCAGAATTCTTAGTGCTAACTGCAGGAAATCCTATGGATGCACTAAGAACTCATATGAAATCAAAGCCAGGAATATTGGTGATGTGTCATGCACAACAGGGGTTTTTGGATGAGCTATTCACCAAGAGTAATTCCATTCAAATGGCTTTTCATGCCGAGGTGCCTTTGCTCGTGTTGCGTTAGCTATTTGGCAATCAACTCTTCGAAGTCGTCTCGAATGTAAATCACATTTCGACCCAACTCGATCCATTTTTTCTTTTCCAATTGCTTCAAGAGTCTCGAGATCACCTCTCGAGCGGTTCCCAATTCATTGGCTATTTCTTGGTGGGTGGTGTGCAATTCATTGGACTTCAATTGCTTCATCTTCGTCACAATGTAGTTCATCAACCGCTCGTCCATTCGCTTGAAAGCCACGGCATCCAATACGGTCAGCATCTCCTGAAAACGGTGCTGGTAGGTGGTCGAGACAAAATCCTTCCATTGCTTGAATTCATCGACGAGCTGCTCGTGGATTTGTATGGGTATAAATAGCAAGGAAACTTGTTCCTCAACTACTGCCTTGATTTGACTTGGCCTTGCAGCAGAGCAGCAGGTCAAGGAAAGGGCACAGGTTTCACCTGTTTCCAAATAGTATAAAAATAACTCTTTTCCCTCCTCATCCACACGCATGATCTTGATCGATCCATCCAATACCAAAGGAACAGCTTTCACAAACTGTCCTGGTTCCATTAAGGTTTTGCCTGGTTCAAAGGTTGAAAACTGACCCTTTTCTAGCAATCGATCTAAAAGCTTGGGGTCGGTTAGATTAGGAAGTGCTTTCCTGAGAATGTCTTTGGTCATGACTTAAAAGTAAGCAACAAAAATGAATTTGCCCAAGGATTTGATCGCGTAACTAATGTCACATTTCTTGAAAAAAAACGCATTCATTTTCCTAAAATCATGTAAATCAAGCTGAAGGGTGACCAAAGTCACTATTAAGTTCGCAACCATTAGTTTAATTACTTGGACTTAATAAACCCGCCCTATGAAACATTATCAAATTTTAATTATCGGAGGAGGTACTGCAGGAATTACTGTGGCTGCCCAGCTGAAGCGAAAAGATGCTTCTTTACAGATAGGTTTGCTTGAGCCATCAGAAAAACATTACTACCAACCTGCATGGACCTTGGTAGGTGGAGGTGCATTTGACTACAAGGATACTGCTAGAGACGAGGCAGACTTCATCCCCAAAGGAGTTGATTGGATCAAGGACAAGGCAACGGCAATTGAGGCTGCACAAAATAAAGTTGAAACTTCCCATTCTGGAAGCTTCACCTACGACTACCTGATTCCAGTTCCCGGATTGGTGATGGCCCCTGAATTACTTCCAGGACTGACAGAAGCCTTGGGAAAAGGCGTAGTTTGCTCTAACTATACAGACCCAGAGCACACCTGGGAGGTCCTACAAAATTTCAAAGGGGGCAATGCCATTTTTACCCAGCCCACCACACCCATAAAATGTGGAGGGGCCCCTCAAAAAATCATGTATTTGGCAGAATCTTACTTCCGGAAACAAGGGATCCGAAACAAAACCAACGTGCTTTTTGCCACACCAGGATCAGTGATATTTGGAGTTCCTGAATTTGCAAAAACCTTAACGAAGGTGATCAAGGAACGAGATATCCTATTCCAACCCTTTTTTGCACCCATCCAGGTAGATGGAGAAGAGCAAGAAATCACCTTTAAGTACATCAAACCTGAAGCCACACAGTACGATATCCGTGCAGGTAGCCCATTGGAAGAAGAACTACTAGGGCCACTTGAAGTCAAAATTCACTTTGACATGCTTCACTTGGCTCCTCCACAAACAGCACCAAAGTTTATCCAAGATTCTGATTTAGCTATAAAGGAAGGTCCTGGAAAAGGATGGGTGGATGTGGACATGCATACGATGCAGCACAAGCGGTTTCCCAATGTATTCTGTATTGGAGACGTAGCCCACCTTCCTACTGCCAAGACCGGTGCCGCCATCCGAAAGCAAGCCCCCGTGCTGGTAGACAATCTCCTTCAATTGTTACAGAAAGGGAAAATTGGTTCGGCTTCCTATGATGGTTACTCCTCCTGCCCTATCGTTACGGATTACGACAAAATGCTGCTTTGTGAATTTAAATACGACAATGTAAAGGACAGTGACCCATTGATCACGACCTTTGTGGATACCACCAAAGAACAATACAGCATGTGGCTGCTTAAAAAATACGGGTTGCCCTTTATGTACTGGAACTTAATGCTGAGAGGGAAAGCTTAAGCCCAATCGTGCAACAAGTGAGTTCAAGCCCTTGAAAAACCTAAACTAGTGGTTTTTCAAGGGCTATTTTTTTCAAAAACCGAGTCAAATCCTCAAACCTGAATGGACTTATTTTTCAGTCCAATCCGCTTTTTCAACGGATTTGTTCTTCAACGCTTGCCATTCATCCCAGCCCAACTATTTTTCTGTGATTACTTCAGTTAAATTTACAGTCTAGTAATCGCTATGAAATTCCGAGTTTTTCTACTTTTCTTTTTCCTTTGGACAGGGTATTCGGGCTTGGCCCAAGAAATCCTTGTGCTGGACCAAGAGGGGAAGCAAGCGCTTTCTGGAGTAGATATCTTGGATAAAAAATCAAAATTAAGCAGCCGGACCAATGCGGATGGCAAAGCCATCCTGTCAGTATTTACAGAAAAAAACCCAATCACGCTTTCTAAAACAGGATTCCAAAGTCAAACCCTCACTTGGGAAGAACTTAGTGCCTTGGATTTTGTAATCCATTTAGAATACAGCCCCTTTACCTTGGAAACTACCGTAATCTCGGCTTCTCGGTGGAACCAGAATGCTGCAGATGTTCCTGGCAAAGTTCGTCAGCTCGAATCCGAATGGCTGGATCTTCGAAATCCATCGACCACGGCAGATTGGCTAGGATCTTCCGGTGAGGTATTCGTACAAAAAAGTCAATTGGGAGGTGGAAGTCCCATGATTCGGGGATTTTCAGCCAATCGACTCCTCTACTCCATCGATGGGGTGCGGATGAATACTGCCATTTTCAGAAGTGGTAACCTCCAACAGGTGATTTCCATCGATCCCTTTTCCCTTCAAAACACCGAAGTTCTATTTGGACCAGGTGCGGTGATGTATGGATCGGATGCCATTGGCGGGGTGATGGTTTTTGAAACCTTAAAGCCTGATCATGAAAATCAACAACTCAAAGGAAACCTTGTGACCCGATTTTCCACAGCCTACTCGGAAGAAACAATCCATGGAGATTTCAGCTACGGAAAAGGGAAATGGGCCTTTGTCAGCAGTGCCACCTACTTTGACTTCGGGGATTTGGTCATGGGTGAAAATAAGGGGCAAGATTCCTACCTCCGAACCTCATTCGTAAAACGAATCAATGGGCAGGATCAAGAAGTGGCAAACCCCAACCCAAGAAAACAACTAGGATCCGCCTACAGCCAGCTAAATCTGATGCAAAAAATCAGTTTCAAAGCTTCCAAAAATTCAACTATTGACTATGCATTTCATTATTCATCCACAGGAAATGTCCCTCGTTACGATCGATTGATCGAAAAAAAGGATGGAAACCTACGATTTGCCCGATGGGATTATGGTCCACAACGCTGGACGTTGCATCAGCTCAACTGGAACGTAAATAGCAACAGCCGCTGGTTTGACCAAGCAAAAATCACTGGAGCATCTCAATTTTTTGAAGAAAGCCGAATTGATCGACGCGTCGGCAGTGCAAGCCAATTTAATCGAATCGAAAAAGTCAACGCCTACTCCTTAAATGCCGACTTTTTTAAAACCCTCTTTCAATCCCATTTTCTAAACTATGGTGTTGAGGCGATACTAAACACTGTGGAATCTAAGGGTCAGACATTAAACATTTTAACGAACCAACAGACTGCTGCCTCCTCCCGCTACCCTGATGCTACCTGGACCTCTTGGGCAGTGTACGGCAATTATGCTGTCCCACTCAGCAACAAATTGAAAATGCAGTCTGCTTTGCGTTACAACTTGAATGGAATAGATGCGGATTTTAGGAATAACCTGGCGTTTTTCCCGCTACCCGTACTTCAATTTAACGATCGATATCAATCCCTTACTGGGAATTTGGGCTTGGTATACCAGGCTAATCCAAGCTTTAGCATCTCTCCGCAGGTGGCTACCGGTTTTAGGGCGCCCAATGTGGATGACATGGGCAAAATATTTGATTCACAGCCCGGAACAGTCTTGGTTCCCAACCAAGAATTACGATCAGAATATGCATACAATGCAGAGGTAAACCTGAATAAAATACTCTTTGGGAAAATCAAACTGGACCTGACCGGCTTCTACACCTGGTTAGATCGTGCCATGGTAAGAAGGCCTAGTAGCTGGAATGGTCAAACCGAGTTGCAATATGGTGGGGAAATCAGCCAGATTTTCTCCATTCAAAATGCAGCTTTTGCCGAAGTAAAAGGCATCCAAGCCGGAATGGAAGTTGCGATAAGCAAAGAGCTCCTATTCACTTCCAACTACAACTGGCAAAAAGGAGTGGAAGAATTGGAAGACAAGACCACGAGTCCCTCCCGGCATGCAGCCCCTAACTTTGGAGCAACCAAGCTTCGCTACCAAAGCAAAAAAATGACGCTTGAGTTGAGTTCACAATACAGTGCAGCCATGCCTTTTGAGAAAATGCCTCAGGAAGAAATCGGGAAACCAGCCATTTATGCAACCGATACCAATGGAAACCCCTATTCACCTTCCTGGTTGATTGTAAATTTTGCTACACGGATCCCGATCACCCCAAGCATCCAAATCAATGCAGGCATCGAAAATATAGGTGATCTGCAATATCGAGGGTATAGTTCTGGAATTGTCAGCCCCGGACGTAATTTCCAAGTATCAGTCAAAGGAACTTTTTAAGGCCTCCAAGCACTGCCTGCAATTCAAACTTTGTATAGCGAAACCGATTCAAAATCTTACGTAGATCCGCTTTATTTCCAGTGAACAAAAAATAAAGTTTGAGGATCATTTAAGTGAGCTGTAGACCGAGGTCTATCAACTGTCAGCGATTATCCGCAATGACTAACTGGCTGATTGAGTCGTTGACCTACTTACGGATAATCACCTAAAATTTCTTCCTTATTTTTCTTTAGATTCATTCCAAATACCCGTACTTTTGAGGAATGGTTCGAATCCCTTCATGACTGCAGA
>JBIIGH010000017.1:0-20526 GCA_044236565.1 Algoriphagus sp.
CCATCGTCGGATTCCCAACCACACATTGAATCTTGGCATCAAGGTCCTTCAACTTCGTTTTTAGTTCGTGCTCTTCGGAATAGATTTCATAAAAAAGCACGCCTATGGGCGAAACCAAATCAGTCGATTCTTTAAGCAAAAGAAATCCATTGTCTAAGTGCGGGGTACGATTGACCAAGTAAATGGATTTATTGTACTCGTAATTATTAAAGTACTTGTGATGATTGGCTACCCACGAGAAAGGCTCGAGGGCATCGAGTAAATCTGTTAGCTGCCCTTGATTTTTGACAAACACCTTGGAGACATTTCTACAGCCCAATCCGAAGTAATCGAAAATATCGGCTCCCAATGCCTGCAAATCGGCCGGAGATTCATCTCCTTGAAGAATGGCTACAGAAGTTCGATTGGAACGGATCAGGTGCGGGTACTTTCCAAAGTAATAGTTGAAATACCGTGCTGAGTTGTCGCTTCCCGTAGCGATGTAGGCTTGCTTATTTTTCAGCATGTCTTCAACTTGAATTCGATCTGAAAAGCGTGGTTCTATCCTTTTCAATTCTTGAATCAACCAGAGTGGTAGCGCCGCATCTTGAGAACTTAGTTTGACGCATGCCGTATGGCCAGAAATCAACACCGAAAGAAGGTCATGAAAACCAACCGCAGGAATATTCCCTGAAAGCATCAAGCCTACTTGCTTGGGAGACCTTGGATCAAGGGATGTATAGGCGGCAAGCCATTTTTCCAAGGATCGAGCGTCTAGCATCACTCGGATCCCTTCGAGTGCTTGCTCCAATGAGCGCTGTGTAAACCAGGCGTTCTGATTTTCCGCCTGTCGAAAGAGGGGGAATTTTTCATCCTCCGATAAATTGGAAAGCCGAATCCCTAGTTGAACAAAGGCCGAAATTCGATCAGAAAGCGTAAAATCTGGGTTCATTTGACAAAGGTATCCAAAAAAAAAGCCCTTGGAATAATTTTAAATTAATTAGTGTGACAACTTTTTTATTGCGAAGGTGTTTAGGAGATTGTAACTTTGTATTCAAATTTGAATCCCTATGGCAATAATGATAACAGACGAATGCATCAATTGCGGTGCATGCGAACCTGAGTGCCCCAACACGGCAATTTATGAAGGAGGAGTAGAATGGACTTGGGCTGGTGGTACCAACTTGAAAGAAGTATCGCTTCCAGATGGCAGCGTTGCTGCTGGTACAGCCAAACAAACTCCCGTTTCTGATGAATTTTACTACATCGTATCGGAGAAGTGCACCGAATGCAACGGCTTCCATGAAGAGCCACAGTGTGCTGCAGTATGCCCTGTTGACTGCTGCGTAGATGATCCCGACCACCGAGAAAGCGAAGAAGTATTGCTTGCTAGAAAAGCATTTCTTCACGGCGAATAATATTTATGACAACCGAGTAGGGCTGTTTCTGAGAAGGAACAGCCTTTTTTTATGTCAAATGGATCCTACCCTTTGGATCACCTCTCTTTTTAAAGCGATGTGAAAAAACAATTGAGCCAAAAGCTATCCTACTAAAATTCAATTAAATAGGTCTCCAATGCCCCAATTCGAAGACCTGCTCCGGTTCGTTAATTTGTTTAACTTAAATAGGTTTGTATCGGATTTGAAACAACTTGTACCCTATTTTTTACAGATTTTCAAAAAAAAAGCAGGGTTTGATTTTGAATTCTAAGTTGCTTTTAGCTTATCTTAGACCCGTTATTAATACATTCCAAACCTTAATCCCTAGAACATTGGAAGATCACCGAGGATACGATAGAGAGGAAATTTTCTCTAAGAAAGTGAAAGCAGGAAAGCGAACCTATTTTTTTGATATCAAGTCAACCCGTGGCAACGATTATTACCTTACCATCACTGAAAGCAAGCGCAGAATGGATGGAGACAACTTCAGTTACGAGAAGCACAAAATCTTTTTGTATAAGGAAGATTTCTTCAAGTTTGTCAATGCATTGAATGAAGCAGTAGATCATGTGAAAAACGATTTGCTACCTGACTTCGATTTTGAGCAGTTTGAAAATGAAGAATCTGAGAACGAAGTAAACAATGACCTTCGCTGGGATTAATCCAGTTTGAGCACATTAGGGATACACACCCAATTCCAATATATTTGAGGAGGCTTCTGCCTCCTTTTCTTTTGATACCATGCAGCGGTTTTTCGTCTACCTCATTCTATCTTTTCTCACCTTCCTGCTGTTTGGCTGGTATTTTTCTGCTATTTCTTTCTATTTGGTTACCTCGCTCATCCTAGCTGCATTGCTTAGGCCACTGACCAACAAGGTCAATGAAGTGCATATTCTAGGGCAACACATTCCGCGCGGCATTGCTATACTAGCTTCCTTTGCCACTGTAATATCTATCGTATTCCTGTTAGGACTTCTATTCTTCCCCTTAATCAATCGCCAAGTCATTTTGTTGAGCGATTTGGATTTGGACAGCATTTACCTCCAACTAGAAGTTCCCCTTGAGAAGCTCGAGCGGTTTTTGATGAAGTACCAACTGATTGAGAACAAAAAAGGCATCCTACTCGAGGAATTACGCCTTTCAGTTAAAGGTGTGCTCCAAAAATTCGACATTGGAGGTTTTATTTCCAGTGTCATTTCAGTCACCACCCAGGTTTTCATTGGGACAATGGCAATTGCATTTATCACTTTTTTCCTTTTGCTCGAAAATGGACTTCTTCGAAGAAATCTTCTAAATCTTATTCCAAACGCCTATTTCGAATTATCGGTAGCCACGTTCACCAAGGTTGAAAAATTACTTTCCAATTACCTTTTTGGATTATTGTTGCAAGTCTTAGCTATTTTCTTGCTCGCGGCTTTAGGCCTTAGTGTAGCAGGTGTAGAATATGCCTTGACCATTGCGCTTTTTGCAGCGATTACCAATATGATTCCATATGCTGGACCGCTATTGGGAACAATTTTTGGCATTGTGGTAGGAATTTCAACTGGAGATTTTTCGACAGACAGCGATTACAGTTTTTTCTTGGTCAAAATCATCACTGTTTTTACAGCAGTTCAAATCACAGATAATCTGCTAATTCAGCCAGTAATTTTCTCCAAATCAGTAAAAGCACATCCCCTTGAGATATTTGTTATTATCTTTGCCGGAGCAAAAATCGCAGGAATCCTAGGGATGATATTTGCCATACCCGTTTACACCATTTTCAGAGTATCGGTCTTGGAATTTTACAGTGGGTACAAGTCCTACAAAATATTTAAAATTAAAGCAACGAATTAATGGCATTACAATGTGGCATAGTAGGTCTCCCCAATGTGGGCAAATCTACCTTGTTTAATGCGCTATCAAGCGCTAAAGCTGAAGCAGCTAACTTTCCTTTTTGTACCATCGAACCCAATGTAGGGGTGGTTTCAGTTCCAGATTCCAGACTTCAAGAACTAGAAGCATTGGTAAATCCACAACGGGTAGTGCCGACCATCATTGAGTTTGTAGATATCGCTGGATTGGTGAAAGGCGCTTCCAAAGGAGAAGGATTGGGAAATAAATTTTTGGCCAACATCCGCGAAGTAGATGCCATCATCCATGTCATCCGTTGCTTTGAAGACGAAAACATTGTTCACGTGGCAGGTGGAGTAGATCCCCTATTCGATAAAGAGGTCATTGATACTGAGCTTCAACTTAAGGATTTGGAATCGGTGGAGAAAAAGATTCAGCGAATCGAAAAAATTGCCAAATCCGGTGATGCCAAAGCCAGAACAGAATTGGAAACGTTACTTCAATTTAAAGATGGACTAACCGCTGGACTCAATGCGCGAGCAATTGACGTAGAAAAAGAAGACTTGGAAGCTGTGCGGGATCTACATCTCCTCACCATTAAGCCCGTGTTGTATGTGGCCAATGTGGATGAATCCAGTATCCATACGGGCAATGCCTTTGTGGAGCGCTTGCGCGAAAAAGTAAAGGAAGAGCATGCGGAAGTCATTGTACTCTGTGCAGCAATCGAATCTCAAATCGCAGAATTCGATGATCCTGAAGAAAAAGACATGTTCCTAGATGAATATGGACTCAAAGAAAGCGGACTAAACCGTTTGATCTACGGGGCCTACTCCCTACTCAACTTGATCACCTACTTTACTGCTGGCGTACAGGAAGTTCGCGCATGGACCATACGCAAAGGATGGAAGGCTCCACAGGCTGCTGGGGTGATTCACACCGACTTCGAAAGAGGATTTATTAAAGCTGAAGTAATAGCTATCGCTGACTACAAACAATTTAAGACCGAAGCGGGTTGTAGAGAGAACGGTAAGATATCCATCGAAGGCAAAGAATATGTGGTTCAAGATGGTGATATCATGCATTTTAGGTTCAATGTTTGATTTTTACTTTAAAATATGTGTAGCTTTGCATAAATATTTCTAATAATCAGATTTAGAGCATTTTGCTCACTATTGTTTCATTTTATTTTTCAAACCCGTGAGAGTAAGACTAATATTTTCCCTAAAAAACAAAGGCTCTTTTTTGCCTTTTCACCACCAGTACATTCTAGCCCAATTCTTGAAAGGACTAATCGTCAAAGGAGGAAAAGAGGAATTCTACAACTACAATTTCTTTAATTTCTCGGGATTGAAGGGACAAACTAAGGTAAGTCGTAGTGGTTTGCACTACTACTCCAGCTTGGTGACTCTCGTGCTTTCTTCCCAAAGCGAGGAATTTATTGACTACTTGTTGGAACAGGTTTTTGCAGCTCCAAAAATCGAGCTTGGCAATTTGATCCTCTCCCCAGAATATACGGAGCTAGAAACTGAACCAATTCTGGAGGCTTCAAACAAGTTTGTATGCATCTCCCCTTTGGTATTGATCACACCGGCCTTCAATGAAGAAGCGGGCAAGCGATTTATCAATCCTGACAGCGACGAGTTTTCTGATTTACTTTATGAATCAACCTTGACGCGTATGGAAAAATCAGGATGGTATACCCCAGAACAAATGGAGTCTTTCTTCAAGTTTCAGGTAGTACCAGACATGGTCTATGTCAACAAGTTGAAAGAGCAACAGAAGAAATTTGCGCGCATCTATGCGGTTTACGACCTCGATGTGAAATACGAAGTGAGAGGCTACACGCTTCCATTTACGCTCTATGCAGCACCTGAGGTACAAGATTTTGTATTCAAGTGTGGCTTAGGCGCCTTTACCCACAAGGGTTTTGGAATGATGGACTTGGCAACGCATCCAGCTGACAATAAAACCACCCCTTACAAGTTTAAGAGGGAAGGTTTCGTGCCTTACAAGGCCACTGGAGAGCGAGTTCGTCAAAATGTAGCTCCTACTGAAGAAGAATCTGAAGCAAGTACTGAGGAATTTTAATTCACTCTTAGCTTTATCGAATAACCCCCAAAATTAAAATTTTGGGGGTTATTTTTTTATCTTCAAAGAGTTAAAGCCTTCGCCTATTGGGCTGCAGGTACACATAACCCACCAACTGATCGTAGCGAGATCCAAGCGCTCGGTAATACACCAAGATCTCGTACTCATTTTCAGTTTGGAAATAACTCCCTTCTAAAGGTTCCAAATCCAATTTACCTCCTCCTAGATCTGACGCATACTGGTAGTCATACCATCCCTGCTTCAACAGTAAGGAGGTGCTGTATACCTGCTTCTTGGCATCGTAAACCATGGTAGCTTCAGGTGCTTTGCCCCACTGACTGAGGGCTCCCATAAGCTTGATGGTTTTCCCGGGCGCATCATTCAAGTAAAAAGTAGTGTAGATGTATTCACTCTCCAGTTCAGGATCCCCTCCGGGACGGTCGTTCGTTTGCACTACATATTGCCCATTCAGGTCCAAATACTGCGCATAAGCCCCACTAGGGCGGGGAAGATCTACCCTTGCCTCTGCCGAAATCAACGATTCTTCTACCTTAACCGAGGCCACGTTCACTCCTGTCGCACGGATAAACCGCAGGTCTATAAATCGAAATTCATTTCCTGCTCGGAAGGTACTCTCCCCTTCAAAGGGTTCGTAGCGGATCAACTTGGAGTTTTGGTTCAAAAAGGTAGGCTTGGAGAGAAATTTCACATTATCCCAGCGTTGATTTTGCCGCATGTACACCTTGACCTGAGCCAGTGGATCAATCACCTCCAGGTTGCTGTAGTTTACCGTCGCATTGATTTGCTGCAAGGCACGCCGATCTTCAGTCTGTACTGGAGGCACCAGTTGCGCACCCACAGCAGCTAGGTTTTCTACGATCATAAACCTTCGTGTGAAAATGACCGCATTTTCATCTCGGTTCTTGTAGACTTTCAGTAGGTAATTTCCGGATTTGCTTACCCGAGGTACAGTAAAGGAATACCGGATATAGGGCATTCGCGTATTCACAGAATAGGCATATTCCAACACATTGTACTCGTTAAATGCTAGCGAAAAATCAGTGTCCTTCAAGGCCGATTTTTTCCAATCTGCATCGCAATGCACCAGTTTGGCTGTGTACAACTCGGGATCATAGGACAAATCATCAAACAACACCACCAAGGATTTGGAATCCGTCAATGAAATTACAGGAGATTGCAGCTGACTTTCTGTTCCTGATCCTTGGGGATACATCCGAACCGACAAAATATGGTCTACGAATACTTTATCTTCTAGAACTTGCCCATTGCTCAATTGTGGCAGGGCTAGAAAGAGGATGAATAGTAGTCGTAATTTCATAGAAGGATCGATTATTAGGACAGCTAAACTTGCTGCTGAAGTTTGGAGATCTGATCTACCAAGTTCTCCCATGACGCATTGGAAGCCTGCAAGGACTGATCCACTTGTTGGTAGCTGGCTTGGGTTTTTTGGGCCTGAATCTCATCCAAATACAAGGCTGGATCTGCCAATTTATCTTCCAACTCCTTCTTTTTACCCTCCAGCTGACTGATTTCTTTTTCGATAACCAGCAACTGATCTTCCAGTTTCTTTAATTCCCGTTTGGCCTGCTGGGTCTCCTCCTTGCTTTTTGGGGGAGCCACTTCCTCTTTAACTGGCTTTGGGGCAGCTACTGTAGCAGGAACTTCCACCTGCTGACTTCGCCAAAACTCGTACTCTCCGTAGGTTCCTGGATATTCTTTGATTTCGTACTGCTCAATGTACCAGATCTTGTTGGCCACACCTTTGATAAAGTGACGGTCGTGGGACACCGTGATAAAAGTACCTTCGTATTGCTGCAAGGCCTGAATGAGGATATTTACCGATTGAAAATCCAAGTGGTTGGTCGGTTCATCGAGCAATAGAAAATTAGCCTCAGAAATTAGTGTTTTTGCCAAGGCTACCCGTGATTTTTCTCCTCCTGATAGCACCTTAATTTTCTTGTAGACTTCCTCGTTGGAAAATAAAAAGCATCCCAGCACCCCTCTCAGCTCCATTTCCGTTTTTCTACTTCCTGCTTGAGACATTTCCTGAATGATCTCATTGTCCAAGGTCAATGCCTCCAGTTGGTGCTGCGCAAAAAAGGCCTTAATCAAATTATGTCCTTCCACCCGTGAGCCCTGCCCTACCTCCGTGCCAGCGATGATGCGGAGTAGCGTAGACTTCCCTTTTCCATTGGCACCAATCAAAGCGATTTTATCTCCCCGCTCAATTCGAGCTCCGGTATTTTTCAAAATGGTCAGGTCCCCATAAGCCTTGGATACCTTGTCCAAGGTAATCACGTCCCTCCCTGATTTTTGGGAAAACTTAAATTTAAAGTTCACAAAAGCCTCGTCATTGACCACTTCATGTACCCGATCTAGCCTATCCAAGGCTTTGATACGGGATTGCACCTGATTGGACTTGGTGGCCTTGGCACGGAAACGCTCAATGAACTTCTCCGTCTGCTTGATCATCTGCTGCTGGTTCTCAAAGGCATTTTGCTGCAGCTCCATGCGTAGTTTCTTCTCCTCTTTGTAGAAGGAATAGTTACCCGCATAGGCTGTCAAGGTCTCGTTGGCTACTTCCACCGTGGTACTGATGCAATTGTCCAAGAAGGTTTGGTCGTGGGAAACCACCACAACAGCCCCTTCGTAATTCTTCAAGTAGTTTTCCACCCATTGGATGGAAGGCAGGTCCAGGTGGTTGGTCGGCTCATCGAGCATGAGCAGGGAAGGTTTTTCTAGGAGCAACTTCGCAAGCATGACCCGCATTCTCCATCCTCCGGAAAATTGGCGTAGCGGCTTTTGTAGGTCGCTCGTTTGAAAACCAATTCCTTCCAACACTTCTTCTGCCTTGGCTTTGATCGTGTAGCCTTCGTTGGACTCAAATCGATCCTGCAAAAACGCAAGCTTGTTGATCACTTCATCCGAATAATCGGTTTCCATCAATTTCAAGACCTTTTCGATTTCGTCTTGGATGGCCAAAGTTTCTTTGAATGCTGCCAAAGCCACATTCAAAATGCTATCGTCAGATTGGTAAGAAAGCAAATCCTGATTTAAAAATCCAAGGGTACAGTCTTTTGCTTTTTGTACATCGCCAGAAGACGGAAGGTAGTCGCCGTTGATGATTTTAAGTAAGGTGGATTTGCCGGTACCATTTTGACCCACTAGACCAATTTTATCTTTGGGCTTGATGTGTAAGTTGGCATTTTCGTACAGCGCACGGCCGCCAATAAAGTAAGAGAGGTTACTAATCGATAACATGGCGCAAAAATAACCAATACCCTGCTCTAATCTGAATCATTCTCTGAAGTATTCGATTAAATTTACCCAAAATTCAAGCACATGAACGCACTCCTTCGTTTCTCACCTACTCTTTTAGCAGTTATCCTATTTTCCTTTTCCGCTTGCAAAGAGGAAAAATCCGCTTCTGATGCAGGGCCACTTGGTCAAAAAATATCCATTTCGAATGCCAAAGCGGATGTTCAGTTGGACAAACTTACGCTGCCCGAAGGCTTTAGCATCGACGTTTGGGCGGCAGAGGTGCCGAATGCACGCTCCCTAGCCGTCTCCGAATCGGGAATTGTTTTTGTGGGCAATCGCCAAGAAAAAAATGTCTATGCGCTGGTCGACGAAGATGGGGATGGCAAGGCAGACAGCAAATATGTGTTGGCCAATGACCTCCGCATGCCCAATGGAGTTGCGGTTAAGGATGGAGACTTGTATGTGGCAGAAGTGTCGCGGATCCTTCGGTTTAAAGACATTGAAAACAACTTGACCAAGCCAAGCTACGAAGTAGTCTACGACGGGTACCCTGACGAAGCACACCATGGCTGGAAATTTATTGCCTTTGGCCCAGACGGCATGCTCTACATCCCTGTGGGTGCACCTTGCAACATTTGTGTGTCTGAGGACCCTATTTTTGCGAGCATTACCCGATTGGATGTCAGCAAGACCGGTGCAAAACCAGAAATCTATGCGCATGGCGTACGAAATTCGGTAGGAATGACCTGGCACCCAGAGACCAAGGAACTCTGGTTTACCGACAATGGACGTGACATGCTTGGTGACGATACGCCAGACTGCGAACTCAATAAAGCCACTGCACTAGGGCAGCATTTTGGTTACCCCTACTGGCATGCGGGTATCATCAAGGATCCGGAAGTAGGTTCAGAGGGAAAGGAAGCTTCCTTCTACACCGAACCAGAAGCAAAGCTTGGCGCACATACGGCACCGTTAGGATTACGATTTTATACAGGCGATCAATTCCCTGCCAGTTACAAAAATCAATTGTTTATTGCAAAGCACGGCAGCTGGAATCGCAGCAAGAAGTCTGGTTACGAAGTGATCTTAGCCAGATTGGACGCAGCAGGAAAGGTAAGTGGGCAAGAAGTGATGGTATCAGGATGGCTTGATCAAGCCACGCAAGAGGCCTGGGGCAGACCAGTAGATGTGCAGCAGCTGGCCGATGGCAGCTTATTGATCTCTGACGATGTAGCAAACTGCATTTATCGGTTGAGCTATACGGCGAATTAACCAACCCACGTTTTTTAATGGCCTATCCAGCCTAGTTCTAGGCGCTAACTTTAATTGGTGTCAGTTGCGCCAGCGCCGCTCCAAATCGGTTTTGGCTGTGTCCAAAGAGCTGCTTACAACAAGTTTATCCCCACATAAAAAAGGTAGGCATTCAGCACAAAAAATGAGAAGGCAGGCACGATCACCAGCCAGGAATCTTTGATCCGTATCCGTACGCCGACACCCAGCAACATCAGCAGGGAAAGTCCTCCGGAAGAAAAAACAAGCAAGGGGGTATAGACCAAGCCGAGAAGTAGGCCCAATGCGCCAAGAATCTCGAGGACAGCAGTAAGCCTCCCAAATTTGGCAAGGCCAAAACGAATAAACTCCTCCTTCATTTTGGAGGAGGTAAAATAGGCAACGCCGTAGGAGAAAAAAGAAAAACTAGAAATAAGCACTAGCACTTCAACTACTCCCATCAAGCGATCCAGTTAAGCGAAACTGCAGCCACAAACAGGCAAAGACTCAATAAGAATAAAGCGGGAATGCGTTTTTGGAATGGATTGTTCACTTTGAAGTGGAAATACTGCGCACTGATCATCAGCAGGGCCATCAGCAAAGCCGGAATCAACACTAAGGCTGGGTACCAAATGCCTACTACGAGCAGGGTAGCCAAAACGAGTTTGGCTGCACCAACCATAGAGCGCGTAAGGGTACTTAGTCCGTACTGTTTAAATTCAAGGACAATATTATCAAATCGAAAAACCCAAACTATGACAATCGAAATAGCGATAATTAGTTGGGCAGCAAGTGCGAGCATAGTTACCATGAGGTGATTTTTTGAACTGGATTAGAAAAGAAATGCAAAAGAAAGTGTAGATCTAGGCGTTGAAAGCTTTACAAGATAGTATAGAACTTACCAAATCACTCCCAACCGAGCCCTTTGGAGGGAAACAAATTCTTTCTAGAAATATGCTTTACTTCAGCCAATCTGGCTTGGTGGTATCTACCTCTGCTTGTAGCTGATTGAGCAGGTTGTACAGTCCAAAATAGGTGCGGTTGATGTACAAACCGTGCTTGGAACCTCGGGCCTGACGGGAGCTTTTAAACATCTTGTCATTGGAGATCCGATCACCAAGCAAAAAGATCTGCTCAAAGTACTTGTCATCCGCAAAATCAAAGCGGTCTACATGGAAGGGCTGTCCCAGCAAGGAAATTAACTCCTTGAATGCGGTCTTGAAATACAATTTCTCTTCTTCTGTATCCAAATCCGAGATAAACTCCAAGTCGTAAAAAATCTGATCTAATTCAACCGCATTCATCACCAGCTCCCGCTTGATCAAGGCAAAGTAGCCCTGGTAAAAATCTTCCGGTATCACTTTCACGCATCCAAAATCGATAATACCCAGTGTCCCGTTCTCCTGAATGATAAAGTTCCCTGGATGTGGATCTGCATGCACTTGCTTCAAGTTGTGCACCTGGTGGTGGTAAAAATCCCACAAGGCCTGCCCTACTTGATTTCTCAGCCCTTGGCTGGGTTTGGTATCCATCCATTCCTTGATGTGCTTTCCTGCAATCCAGTCCATCGTAATAATCCGATCCGAGCTCAGCGCATCGTAGTATTTAGGGAAACGGATATTGGGAATGTGCACACAAGCTTCTGAGATCTCACGAGATCGAGCCACCTCCAATTGGTAATCGGTTTCTTCAATGAGCCGCTCCTCCACCTCTCCCATGTAATTATCCAACTCCTTTTCATTCATATTGAGCATGCGCAAAGCAAAAGGGCGCACCAATCGCAAATCAGAAGTTACCGAGTCGGCAATGCCCGGATACTGAATTTTTATGGCCAAGGTCTTGCCTCCTTTCGTCGCTTGATGAACCTGGCCAATGGAAGCTGCATTGACAGCAGATCGGGTGAAGGTGTCGAAAAGCTGCTCGGGTGTCTTCTGGAAGTACTTTTGAAAGGTTTTTACCACCAAGGGATAAGACAAAGGTGGTGCAGAGTACTGCGCCATGGTAAACTTGTCTTGATAGGCTCTTGGGAGTAGATTTTTGTCCATCGACATCATCTGAGCTACCTTCAAGGCCGAGCCTTTGAGTTCACTCAAGGAGTTGTAGATGTCTGTGGCATTGTTTTGATGCAATTCATCCTTGTTCATGGAAGGATTGACCATCTTTTTGGCGTAATGCTTGACGTAATTCCCCCCTACCTTTGCGCCCGTGGAAATAAATTTGGCCGCTCGCTGCACTTTAGAAACAGGAATAGATCCCTGCTCTTTCAATTGGTCAGACATTGCTTATTTGCTTTGGTATAGAAACTTGGCCAAGTCTAAAAAAGAGTCTAAAGCACTTTTTCCCATCAAGTCGAAGGCAAAATTGACCGACTTCTCAATCGCAGCATCCGTCTTCTCAAATCGTGGACTGTTATCGTCCAACCAGTAGCGAAATACAAAGCCCACTTGAAGCCAAAGTGCCTCGTCGTACTTTTCTGTAATCAAGGGTCGTGAAGCAATCTCTTGGGTTTCCTTCCCTTCTAGGATCAGTTCAGAAGCAAAATCAGAAAACTTCTCCTTGAATTCACGGGTATCTGTAGGGAGATTCTTGAAGGTGGTCACCTTATTCCCATAAAGTGAAAGGAGGTAGGACCTGTTTTTCTTCAGTTCCTCCACCCAAGTAAATAGGAAAGAGAGAAATTTCTCACGCACCGCATATTCCTTGTATACTTCCTGCTCTTCCAATTGACGGTGAGTTTCCTCAAACAGCGCAACCCAAATCGACGATTTGATGGCATCAAAGGATGTGAAATAGTTGTAAAACTCGGCTTCGTTGATTTTTAAATCTTTGGCAAACTTGAAAATGGAAGCAGGTTCTTTGCCATGCTCAAGCACATGCGAAACAAATCCTTCCAAAATCAATTGACGATGATCTTTTTTCTCTTTCTTTTTTGCTGTTGCTGTGTCCATTTGGATTCTTTACTTGTAGTGTAATAACACAGAAGGAGGCCCTCAGGTTTACCAGAAACAAAAAAAAGTCGGAAATTTCTTTCCGACTTCATTCCTTTCGAGTGAGGTAGATCAGGAAGTTACCTTTTCCACCACCAAATTGTGGTTGGTGTAGATGCAGACATCTGCTGCGATGTGCAAACTTTCGCGCACCATCTCCTCAGCAGATAGTTGGGGTGCAAACTTCTTCATCGCCCGAGCCGCAGACTGGGCATACACACTACCCGAACCAATAGTTGCAATCTCCATATCTGGCTCAATCACATCCCCGTTGCCGGAGATGATCAGAATATCGTCTTTATCTGCCACAATCATCATCGCCTCTAGGCGGCTGAGCATACGGTCCATGCGCCATTCCTTGGCAAGCTCCACGGCAGCTCGCTTCATGTTATTGCCATAGGCGCCCAACTTTTCTTCAAACTTGTCTAGCAAGGTGAAGGCGTCGGCGGTGGAACCCGCAAAACCGGTGACAATTTTGCCTCCTTGAAGCACTCTGATTTTCTTTACGGTGCTTTTGGCAACTGTATTGCCTAGCGTCGCCTGACCATCGGCACCGATCACAACCTCTCCGTTGTGCCGAATGGCTACGACAGTGGTGGATTTAATTTTTTCCATGGAAAATTTATTTTCTAGTATTCCCCTTTAGAACACCAGTTCAAGGTGGGTTTCAAAAACCATACAAAAGCAAAAAGTCCTTGTGAACAGGACTTTTTGGCAGGTAACTTTTAAATCAAGATACGCACTGGATCTTCAAGCAAGCCTTTCAAGCTGAGTAGGAAGGCAGATCCCACCGCTCCATCGACTACGCGGTGGTCACAAGAGAGGGTTACCTTCATCACATTGCCGATTTTCATTTGCCCATCCTTGACAATGACGGTTTCCTTGATCCCACCCACTGCCAGGATACAGGCATCCGGGGGATTGATGATGGCGGTAAACTCATCGATGCCAAACATTCCCAAATTGGAGATGGTGAAGGTATTTCCTTCCCAATCCTTGGGTTGCAATTCTTTGTTTTTAGCCTTTTGGCCCAATGACTTGGCTTGATTCGAAATCTGTGATAGTGACAACTGATCTGCAAAACGGATTACTGGAACCAACAATCCCTCTTCAACCGCTACGGCCATGCCGATATGGATGTGGTCGTTGTAGCGGATTTTATCTCCCAGCCAGCTGGAATTTACTTTTGGATTCTGACGCAAGGCGGCGGCTGATGCTTTGATCACCAAGTCGTTGAACGAAATCTTGGCTGTACCAAACTCATTCATGCTCTTTCTTGCTTCAATCGCCTTGTCCATGTTGATCTCCATGGTCAAGTAGAAGTGCGGAGCAGAATACTTGCTCTCTGCCAATCGCTTGGCAATGGTTTTACGCATTTGCGAAACCTTCTCTTCTCTAAAGCTCTCTTGGCCCAGTGCCGGAGCAATTGATGCTTGGCTTGAAGTTGCCTGAGCCTGAGGGCTAGCTGCTGCTGGCACAAAGGTTTCAATATCTCTTTTGACAATCCGTCCACCTTCACCGCTACCGGCTACTTGACGAATGTCTATTCCGGTTTCACTGGCTATCTTTTTTGCTAATGGAGAAGCCTTTACACGCTCAGTTCCAGTTGAACTAGGTACTGCTGCTGCAACTGGCGCTTGAGCCACTGCTGGAGCAGGTGCTGCTACAGCTTCTGGCGCTGCGGGACTGGCTACTTCCACAGGGGCAGCGATGGATGCTCCACCCTGATGGGCTGCCAAAAGACTTTGGTAATCGGCTCCTTTTTCTCCAATCACGGCAATGACCCCATCTACAGGAACACTTCCACCTGCTTCTACACCGATGTACAACAAGACGCCATCTTCGTAGGATTCCAATTCCATGGTGGCTTTGTCCGTCTCTACCTCAGCGATGATTTCTCCTGACTTCACTGCATCACCCACTTTTTTCAACCAAGCAGAAATAGTTCCTTCCTGCATGGTATCACTCATTTTGGGCATCGTCACTACCACTGCTGGGATAGAAGAAGTTGCCGCAGCTGGAGCTTTTACTTCAGCCACAACAGGTGCTGGTGCCGCAGCAGGAATGGCTGCTTCTACTTTTGGAGCTGCTGCAGGAGCTCCAGACAACAAATGCTGGAATGCTTCTCCCTTCTCTCCGATTATTGCGATGATTCCATTGACAGGAACCGAATCTTTCTCTTTTACACCTACATAAAGCAAAACCCCTTCTTCGTACGATTCCAATTCCATGGTTGCTTTATCCGTCTCCACTTCTGCCAAGATGTCTCCAGGCTTCACTGTGTCACCTACTTTTTTCAACCAGGATGCAATCACACCTTCTTCCATGGTGTCACTCATTTTTGGCATTCTAATAATTTCGGCCATGTTCTATTCGCGCTTGTAGTTTTTAAAGTGCCCAAAAATAGTTTTTAAAAACGCTTTATTCAAATTTATATGCTGTATTTTCCAAAGCGTTTTTGACCCCTTGCATTCATGCCCTTACTTCAACCGTGCAACTTCCAACGACCTAAATACCTCTTTAACGGGCACTTAGAAACAGTTTACCCTACCTTATTCCGGAAAGTAAACCTCCCTCCCACGCATCAGGATTTCGTAGAAACTCAGGATGGAGATATCCTGGAAGTGGATTGGCACCGTAGAGGCCAGTCCAAATTGCTGATCATCAGCCACGGTTTGGAAGGCAATAGCAGCAGGTCCTACGTCCTTGGGATGGCCAAAGAGGCCTTGAGCAAGGGATTTGATGTGCTTGCTTGGAATTACCGAGGATGTGGAGCGCAACTCAACCGGAAGGCAATTTTTTACCACAGCGGGGCTACCTACGATTTAGACACCATCGTTCGCTATGCTTCCCCTGGCTACACGGAGATTGCATTGGTTGGCTTTAGTCTAGGTGGAAATCTAACCCTCAAGTACCTGGGTGAAAAGCGAGATCGCGATCCGAAAATCAAAAGAGGCGTGGCCATATCCGTCCCCCTAGATCTTGGCGGAGCATGCGACCAAATTTCTACTGCAGCCTTTGGAGTTTACACCCGCCGGTTTCTGAAGAGCCTCCAACTAAAAATCGAAAAAAAATCTAGCCTTTTCCCCGATGAGTTTCCATTGGAAAAATTTGCTTCCATTCGAAGCCTTCGGGATTTTGACAACACCTTTACCGGCCCCTTGCATGGATTTCAGGATGCGGAAGAATACTATCGGATCAACTCTGCCTTGCAGTTTCTACCCGGCATTGAAGTGCCTAGCCTGGTTTTAAACGCCCAAAACGACCCCTTCCTCAGCCCCTCCTGCTACCCTACGCAGCTGGCACAACAGTTGGATCAGGTCCACTTTGAATTTCCCATCCATGGCGGTCATGTGGGATTTATGCGATCCGATTCCAGGCAACCCTTTTATTCTGAGACCCGAGCTGTTGAATTTATTTGCCAGGATTCCTAACTTCGACAAATAATAGCTGAACCTGCAACCATGTGTGGAAGATATTCACTTGCGAAAAGTAAAATTGAACTAGAAGAACGCTTTCAAGCAGAAATGCTGGTGGATTTCTCGCCACGATACAACATTGCCCCTACTCAATTGGTGCCGGTGATCACCTCCGATAGTCCCAAAGGGTTTTCCTTTTTTTACTGGGGCATCACCCCTGATTTTGGTCAGAACAAGCCCGTATCGGCCAAATTGATCAATGCAAGAGCAGAATCGGTACACGAAAAAGTGACTTTTAAATCCTCCTTTCTCAAAAGAAGGTGCCTCATCCCGGCAGATGGATTTTACGAATGGAAAAAAGTAGGAAAGAAAACCAAAATCCCACACCGATTTACCCTGCGAGAGGAGGAACCCTTTGCTTTTGCTGGCATTTGGGAGGAATATGAAACAGTCTCTGGAGAGTCTCAACACACCTTTTTGATACTCACCACCAGCCCAAATGACTTGGTTTCTGAAGTCCACGATCGCATGCCCGTGATTTTGAGACGGGATCAAGAAAAAAAATGGCTAGACAGCTACAGCTCCGAAGCCGAACTTTTGGAACTATTGAAGCCTTATCCAACGGATTCGATGCTGAGCTACACCGTATCTCCCCTAGTCAATTCGGTTCAAAATGATTCCAAAAGCCTGGTTCGAAAGACCTCTCCCATGGATCAATTTGGGAATTACACGCTGTTTGGCTAATCCAAACAAGCTCCTCTTTTGTTGTTGAATTAATTTGCTTGCCGATATTGCATTGCTATTTTCCCAAACTCACCCCCACTACTCTAAGTTAAGCCCATGTATACTTCACGAATTCTAGCCGCAGGACACTATGTGCCTGAACGCATCGTCACCAATGCCGAACTTTCCCAAATGATGAATACCACCAACGAATGGATTGTGGAGCGTACGGGAATTCAAGAAAGACGCTGGTATACACCTGGAGTAGATACCGTAAACAACATGGCTGCAAAAGCCAGTAAAATGGCCATGGAACGAGCGGGTGTAGATAAAGACGAAATTGACTTCATCATCTTTGCAACCATCACACCGGACTACTTTTTGCCAGGCAATGGTGTACTCCTGCAGCGGGAATTGGGCCTCAAAACCATCGGAGCTCTAGACATTCGAAATGCTTGTTCTGGCTTTATCTATGCCCTATCGATCGCCGACCAGTTTATCAAAACGGGCATGTACCAAAAAATACTCGTTGTCGGTGCCGAAATCCAATCTTCGGCCTTGGATAAAAGTGACGACGGCAGGTCCAGCGCAGTGATCTTTGCGGATGGCGCAGGAGCAGTGGTAGTAGGCCGCGCAGCAGCGGGGCAAACAGGGATCATCAGTACCCACCTGCATTCCGAAGGAGCCCACGCGGAAGAACTCTATTGCATCGCCCCAAGTTCGAGTGGAAAAGAACGAATCTCCCAGGAGCTGATTGAGCGGGGAGACTTTTTCCTGAGGATGAATGGCAATGCAGTGTTCAAACATGCTGTGGTTCGCTTTATGGAAGTGATCCAGGAAGCCTTGACATTCAATCAGCTGACCAAAGACGACATCGACCTGCTCGTGCCACATCAAGCCAATTTGAGAATTTCACAATACATCCAACAGAAATTGGAGTTGCCTGACCAGAAAGTGTTTAACAACATCATGCACCTGGGCAATACCACCGCAGGAACCATTCCTATTGCACTGTCCCAAGCTTGGGAACAAGGGCGATTGAAAGAGAATGATCTGATTTGTTTGGCTGCTTTTGGTTCAGGATTTTCTTGGGCTTCTGCACTTTTGAAATGGTAAACGAGTGAAGCCGGAGCTAGACCTTCATCTTTGGCTCGATCAAACACTTGTTCAACGGCAAAATCAGCTGAAAACCGATTTTTTGGACCTTTTTGAAAAGCTCGGCAACTCCGTTACGAATGAGGAATTGACCTACTTTTTCTCCAATTCGAAGGGTAAAAAAATCTCCAAAGGAAATCAGCTGCTGGGCTTCCCCTACCTCGTGCTTGACCTGATTCGGGATTTTGATTTGGAAAAGGGTTGTAACATCCGTTTTGTGAGTTGGTTTGGGCATGGGCTGTATTGCTGCGTATTTCTGGGAAAAACCCAAGTCCTTCCGGACCAGTTGTTTGTTGCAAATGGATTCCAGTTGGGGAGAAAAGATCTCCCTTGGGATTTGGCTGCACAAGTGGACTGGATACAGACTCCGGCTACCGATTCCAAAAACCCACTCAAACAAGAAGAGGAAAGGCTTTGGATCAAAGAAATTGACTTGGTTGGAGATCGGGAAACCAGTCTCCAAATTTTGTGCGAAGAACTGAAGAAAATTCTCCAGGCAAATGGGAAGGAGTAACTTAAAAAGTTAAGGATTTCATGTACTTTTAAACAGGAAATGATTTTTTACGTAGGAATAGGGGAATTGTCCAATTCCGAGTACTGAAAACTGTTGCCAACCTACCTTAAGAACCCCTTTTTGCCATGAAGTATGCGCTGATTCTACTCTTCTCCCTTCTTCATTTTTCGATTGCTGCACAGACTTCAAAAGTCGCCGTTCGCTATTCTAGTGATTCGTCAATTGTGGGAACAGGCTTGGTCGAAAAAAATATTCCAAATGGCCTTTGGAAGTTTTACACGGCCAAAACCAATACCCTAGTTACGGAAGGAATTTTTAAAAATGGCCTTCGGGATGGGCAATGGACGAGTTACCATGCAAATGGCAAGCGAAAAGAGCTAGCAGATTACCGAGAGGGAAAGCTTTTTGGACCTGCTAGATTTTTTGATGTCAATGGATTTCTAGTCAAAGACATGATCTTTCAAGACAGCATTTTGGTGGGTAAATACATCGAGTATTATGGAAGTACTGAACAGGACTTTTATGTAGATCCCAGCCAAGTCAAGTTGGAAGGCAATTATGCAGTAGGTAAAAAAGCAGGACAATGGCTGACTTATTTTCCTGAAGGTGAACTCGCAGTCCGAGAGTTTTATGTAAATGGATTGCGAGAAGGTCCCTATTTCGAATTTGATCCCGAAGGAAATGTCTTGGCCGAAGCCACCGCAGTTAAAGGGCAGTTTGATGGTGTTTACAAGACCTTTTCACTTCCCAACGTGGTCTACCAGTCAGGAACCTACAAAAACGGGGAAAAAATTGGCGAATGGAAAAGCTTTTTCCCAGGCACAAAAATCCCTGAATCCGAAGAATTCTACGATGCATCCGGAAATCGCATTGGAGAATGGAGCTACTACTACGAAACAGGCAGGCTCGCACGAAAAGAACGGTACGAAAACGGAGTAGCCGTTGGCGTATGGGAGGAATATTTTCCCAATAAGGAAATCTCCAAACGCAAAACCTATGTCTTGGGTGTTCCTGAAGGAGACTATATCGAAAATCATAGTTCCGGCAAACTTTCGGTACAAGGTCAATATGCAGGGGGAGCAAAAGTGGGGGTTTGGAAGAATTTTTACCCAGATGGTAACTTGTATGCCATTGGAGAATACAAAAGCGACCTCAAAACTGGCCTATGGAAGTACTTCAATAAAATTGGAGTATTGGCCGCTGAAGGGGAATACCTACTCGGAATGGAAAATGGACAGTGGGTGTATTACTACGATGGAGGTCAACTGAAATCTGTAGGTACCTTTAACTTAGGATTTGAGGATGGAATTTGGGGTTTGTTCTACGACAACAAGCAGCTGACCCAAGAAGAGTTTTGGGACAACGGCAGGCTCCTCAATGTAAGTGACTATTACACCCTAGACGGAAAAGAAACTCGGGACAAGGGAACTTTGAAAGACGGAAATGGCACCCGCATCACCTACTACGTCACAGGACAAAAAGAATCTGAAGGTAGCTACCAGGGCGGTAAATCAGAGGGACTTTGGATCTATTACCACGAATCTGGCAGAAAAGCCTCTGAAGGCATGATGAAGGATGGCAAAAAGCAGGGCCCTTGGAAGTTCTACAATTCAGCAGGACGATTGGAAGACCTCCTTCAGTTTAAGGATGATGAAATCCAATATCCAAAAGGAAGTACCAATAGCCAATAACAAGCCTTCGGCTTATAAACCTGCAGAAATTGCAAGACGCAGGCAGGCCTGCCAGCCTACGGCTGGAAACATTCCTCGTCAATCTCGGTTAAACCTAAAACCGATACCCATGTTTGGATTATTCAAAAAGAAAAGCGAGAAGGAAAA
>JBIIGH010000158.1:0-5840 GCA_044236565.1 Algoriphagus sp.
GGTTTGACCAGACATCATTCGAGCTCCCATCGGATAGGCAGCACCCCATTTGGCCGCTGCATCTGCATCTGCCTTTCGGATATCTGGGTGATTGGCTAAGCCTAGGTAATTATTTAAGCTCCAGGTAAGCACTTCTTTCCCTTTAAACATCATCCTGGGAGCGATTTCACCCTCAAGTTTAGGAAATGACCAATAGCCGTCTGCAAACTCAGAGTGTTTGCCCAAAGGGCCCATATTCGTTTTTAACTTTGCAAATAAATCCAATGTCGTAAGAATTTAGAGTGTTCGAGGAAAGGGGTTCGTTTTTTAAAACAGCCAAAAATAAGACTTTCCTTCCTTGGAAGCAAAAATCAGTTCGTAAGTATCAAAGCTCAAAATAAATTCCGTATTTCGCTTTAGCTCTCCGGAGCAGCCCAAGTCAAACTTTAGTGTACCGATGAAAAAAATCACCAAACTTTTGGTAGCCAATCGTGGCGAGATAGCGCTACGAATCATGCGTACAGCCCGGGAAATGGGCATCGCCACGGTGGCAGTATATTCCGAAGCAGACCGACTATCTCCTCATGTGCGCTTCGCCGATGAAGCCCGTTGCCTTGGACCTGCACCTTCCAATCAGTCGTATTTAGTCGCAGATAAAATTATTGCAGTGTGTAAGGAGTTGTCCGTGGATGCAATCCACCCAGGATATGGGTTTTTGTCTGAGAATGCTGCTTTTGCGAAGCAAGTACAGGAAGCTGGGATTTTGTTTGTTGGACCATCTCCAGCAGCAATTGAGGTGATGGGTTCCAAGCTGGCTGCAAAGCAGGCAGTAGCAGCCTACGATATCCCGCTCGTTCCAGGTACAGAAGAGGCGATTGCTGATGTGGCTGTTGCCAAATCAAAAGCCAGAGAGATCGGCTATCCCATTTTAATTAAAGCTTCTGCGGGTGGGGGTGGAAAAGGAATGCGCATCGTCGAGTCAGAAGCAGAATTTGATGAGCAAATGAACCGCGCAGTGTCCGAGGCGATATCTTCCTTTGGTGATGGAGCGGTTTTTATTGAAAAATACATTTCCTCGCCTCGTCATATTGAAATTCAGATTTTAGGCGACCAGCAGGGCAACTTGGTTTATCTTTTTGAACGGGAGTGCTCCATTCAACGACGCCACCAAAAGGTCATTGAAGAAGCGCCTTCTGCAGTGGTAAGTCCAGCCATGCGAACCGCCATGGGAGAAGCTGCCATAGGAGTGGCCAAGGCATGCAATTACTATGGTGCAGGCACCGTAGAGTTTATTGTGGATGAAAAGCTCAATTTCTACTTTCTTGAAATGAATACCCGTCTTCAGGTGGAGCATCCTGTCACGGAGATGATTACTGGAAAAGACTTGGTGCGTGAGCAAATTTGGATTGCAGAAGGAAAGTCTCTTTCCTTTGCCCAGGAGGACTTAACTATTCAGGGACATGCTGTTGAAGTTCGGGTTTACGCTGAGGATCCTAAAAATAACTTCCTTCCCGATATTGGAAAGTTGCATACCTACCGTCGCCCTCAAGGCCCTGGAATTCGGGTAGACGATGGCTTTGAGGAAGGAATGGAGATCCCAATCTATTACGATCCCATGATTGCCAAATTGATAGCACATGGGGCTACTCGAGAAGAGGCCATTGATCGAATGATTCGTGCGATCGACGATTACCGCATTACCGGAATTCAGACTACCCTTGATTTTTGCCGCTTTGCACTGGAGCATGATGCGTTCCGATCCGGCAACTTTGACACCAAGTTTGTGGAGCAATATTTCAGACCTGAACTCCTCGAACCGCAGTTTACGGAAGAAGAAAAAAATCTATTGGCTGCGCTGTCGGTCGAATTTTTCGAGCAAGAAGACAAACGAGCCAATCCTAGAACTCCATTAAAAACAAGTTCTACCACCAATTGGACCAATCGCTTGATCTGATGGCTGAACTTTTACCGCTCAAAGCTTGGAGATATTCCAATGTCCTTGCTGAAAATTTAGAAAAACTCACTGCCCCACTTTTTGATGTAGTGACCTCCAAACAGCGGGACTTATTGTATCAAAACCCGCTGAATAGCATTCATCTATCTGTTCCTGAGGGAGATAATGGGCATTTGGCTGCAAAAAACTTACTTAAAAAATGGAAAACCAATGGAGTTTTGGAGCAAGATTCGGTTCCAGGAATCTACATCTATTACCAATATTTTCGACTTCCTGGAGAAAAGGAGGAGCGTTGCAGAAAAGGATTTATCGCTCAAATTAAAGCAAGCGATTGGGATGAAAAAATCATCTTGCGGCATGAAAATACGATTGTCTCTGCTGTAAACGATCGGGTAGATTTGCTCCGAGCAACTGAGATTCAAGCTAGCCCAACCCATGGTCTTTATGAGGATCTTGCTCAAGAATTGGAACCTTGGATGGATCGGGCCATGGAACAGCCCTTGTATGAGCTGGAAGACTACCAAGGAGTTCGGGAAGTTTTGGCTCGAATCACGGATCCAAATATCATTCACTTGTTTTTGAAGACTTTAGCTCCGAAAAAAGTGATTTTGGCAGATGGGCACCATCGCTTAGAGGCGGCGATTGCCTATCGAAAAGAGCAAAGCCAAGCGACTATTCCTTCTAGTTGGAGGGCTTCAGACTACCATTTGATGTACTTCACCAATGTGGTTGGAAATCACTTGGAAATTCTGCCTACCCATCGGCTGTACTATGGGGATGGACTTGAAAAGGAGTACTTTTTTAAGGCCATTGAAGAATGGTTTGAGATTCGATCCATGGGTGATGCCGCTGAACTTTCAAACTATTCCTTTCAGCGAAAGCATTCTTTCGGCTTGGTATGGGAAGATGCTGCCTATGTAATCAAATTTAGGCCTGAAAAAATGGATCAAGTAGCCACTGCTTTACCCGAAGTCCTAAGGCAATTGGATTTGGTTCTTTTGCATGATGTGGTGTTTGATAAACTTTTGGGCCTGTCCCCAGTTGAACAACGAAGTACTCCAGCCTTGGCTTTTGAGCGAAATTTTTCGAGATGTGTACAGGAGGTTCAAGCTGGTAATGCTCGATTTGCCATCATTACGCGAGAGATTCAATTGAGTCAAGTGATTGAAGTATGTGACTCAGGGCAGGTGATGCCACAAAAATCCACGTATTTCTATCCCAAGGCTTTGGGAGGAATGTTATTTGCTACCGTTAACCAAGAAGAATTCAACTATGACTATGCCCAGTACTTTAGCTAACCTTGCCTCAAAGAAGCTTATTTTGGGATCTAATTCCCCAAGAAGACAAGAGTTGCTCCGAGGATTGGGCCTTGAATTTGAAGTGCGGGTGCATCCTATTGAAGAAAACTTACCACCCGATCTACCTGCACCGTATGCTGCTGCTTACCTGTCCAAATTGAAGGCAGATGCCTTCCCAGGACCACTTGATGCGAATGAAATCCTGATTACTGCCGATACGGTGGTCATTGATCGTGGAAAAGTATTGGGAAAGCCTTCCAATGAACTCGAAGCATTTGAGATGCTTAAAAGTTTGTCTGGCACCACACATACCGTGATGACTGCAGTCACGCTAAAAGACCACAAGAATTCAATCACTTTGGAGGATGAAACTGAGGTTACTTTTCGATTTTTAGATGAGGAAGAGATTTGGTATTACCTCAAGCAGTACCAACCCTATGACAAAGCGGGTTCGTACGGTATTCAAGAATGGATAGGTTTTGTTGGGGTGAGTAGCATCACAGGTTCCTACTTTACGGTAATGGGATTCCCTTTGCACCTTGTGTATGCTCAGCTTAAAAAGTGGGTTTAAGAAAACTGAAAGTATACTTGTATTGAAAAAAGCTCTAACCAAGAGAAAAAAATAAGGCGGGATTTCCCGCCTTTTTGTTATTTCTTTACTCGAGTTCCCGAGACTGCGAAAGAGTCCATCAGCGAACCGCTTACATTTTCATCGTCTTCACGCTGAAGTGTGAAGTAGAGGTCCCCGTATTCTGAGGTGAAGTTCAGTGTGATGCTATTTTCACCTTCAGTGATGTCATTCATTTTTGTTTCCGTGCTGGATGCAGCGTCTACAAATTTCCCAACCAATTTGCCGTCTACACGCTCAAGGGTAAGTAGAACAGAAATGGTTCCCATAGGAGTATCTTTAATCTGTACGTTCCATTCGCCTACAAAGTAATCAGTGCTTTGGGCCATGGAAGAAGAGGAAAATAGAAGCGCTGCAAAGAAGAAAACGAGGATGCTTAATTTTTTCATGAGGTTATTTTTTTTGATGGTTAAATAAGAGTAGAAATATAAGGTAAAGATGGATAAAACGAAATAGTTAACCCATTAAGCTTTTGATTTTTGGTTATTTAACTGCCTAGACTTTTGGAGGTAGGAGTTTGTATAATACTGGTGTCACGATTCGAGATAGAATGGTCGAACTGATCAATCCACCAATCAGTACGATTGCGAGCGGCGATATCAAGGGATTGGTACTTAAGGCCACAGGAATCAAGCCACCAATGGCTGTGATCGTGGTAAGGACTATGGGTAGGAATCGAATTTCTCCGGATTGTTGGATGGCGGTATCTAAGTCCACACCTTCTTTTCGCAGCTGATTTGTAAAATCCACCAGCAGGATGGAGGTTTTCACTTCGATTCCTGCTAGGGCAATTAGGCCAATAATGGCTACAAAGGAAAGGGAATTGCCAGTGATCCAAAGCGCAATCAAGGCGCCTACCATTCCCAAAGGAATTACAGAAAGTACAATGATCGTGCTTTTGAAGGTTCTGAAGAGTAAAATCAGTACAGCTATGAAAAGAAATGCGGTAATGATGATGATGGTATTGAACCCTGCAAACGATTCTTGTTTGGTTTCGTATTCACCACCTAAGGTCAACTGATAACCCTCAGGCAAGGGGATTTGATCCAACTTGGCGATCACTTCACCCAATACACGATCCGTCAGGTTATTGGCATCTACAAAAGAGGATACCGATACCGATCTATTTTTATTGTAGTGGTCTATGGTCAAGGTGCTACTTTCAAACTTAAGATCTGCAATTTGGGAAAGAGGTATTCCCTTTCCCTGGTTGTTGTAGATGTAGATGGGTTCGAAAGTTTCCAATGTCGCACGATTTTCCTTTGGGGTAGTGAGTAAAATCGAGCGCTCATTTCCTTTAGGATCAGTAAATGAACCCAAGTTCAATCCTGCTAGCGCGAGTCGGACGGTTTGGTCGATGTCAGCAGTTGCGATTCCCAATTGCCTAGCTTTTTCTTTTTGGATATCCACGCGGATATCTGTTTTCAAGTTGGCTACTGGGTTGTTGACGTAGATCGTTCCAGGAGTTTGCTTGAGGAGTGATTCCACTTTTGAGGCAAGGCTTCGGAGTGTATCCAGATTGTCCCCTACGAGTCTGATTTCGATGGGAGCAGTCACAGGGGGACCTTGCTCAAAGTTCTTCACTTCCACTTTGGCACCAATGATATTCGCGAAGCTGGCTTGAAGCGTTTGGATGATTTCTAGTTTCCGAGGTGCAGAAGTCTCGGGCTCTAGTTGAACAAAGAGTTGCCCATAATCACTGCGCTCATTTTCAGGAATCTCATTGTAGTAGATGCGGGGATTTCCTTTTCCTACGTTGGTGGCAAAATTTCGTAACTCAGGAATTTTACCCACTTCCTGTTCCACTTGTCGTACGAGGGTATCTGTATTGCTCAAGTTGGACTGTAGTGGAGTGGTGATGTTGACTAGAAACTGTGGTTTCTCCGAAGATGGGAAGAGGCTAAAACCAATAACTGGGAATAAACTTAAGGAGACAAAAAAGATAGATCCTGCAAGGACAAGTGTTGCAACAGGCTTCTTC
>JBIIGH010000159.1:0-5834 GCA_044236565.1 Algoriphagus sp.
ATACATTGACAGTTCGGGAAGTTCCATTTCTATGGTTTTCACGAGTAAGTAGACCTCCATAAGAGCCGCCATACACGATGTCACTATTCGTAGGATCTGGAGCAATCCAGCCAGACTCCCCACCAGCAGTAGGTTCCCAATCGGACTCACCGATGGATCCACCATCGTTACGATGACGAATACGTACGGTTGAGTTGTCCTGCTGAGCACCATAGATTCGGTAAGGGAAGCTATTGTCTGTGGTCACACGGTAAAACTGAGAAGTAGGCTGGTTCATCATGGTAGACCAGTTGTCACCACCATCCTCAGACACTTGTGCACCTCCATCATCGGCGATAATCATCCGCTGATTGTTGGCTGGATCAATCCATAAGTCGTGGTGATCGCCATGAGGGGCATTGGCACCTTTGAAGTTTTTGCCCCCATTTGTTGATTTATGGTAACTCACATTGAGTACATAGATCGTCTCTTCTTGCTGAGGATCGGCATAAATTCGCGAGTAATACCAAGCGCGTTGACGAAGGTTACGGTCTTCATTTACGAGTTCCCAAGTCTGCCCTGCATCTTTAGAGGTATAGACGCCTCCCTTGTCATTTTCAATGATGGCATACAATCGGTTGGAATTCTTAGGTGATACTGTGATTCCCATGATACCCAAAAGTCCTTTAGGGAAAGTTTCCTTGGAGGAAAGCTCTTCCCAAGTTTTTCCTCCATTGGAGGATTTGAATAGTTTGGAACCCGGTCCACCACTTTCCAAGCTGTAGGGCGTTCGCTTCAGTTCCCAGGTAGAGGCATAAAGTACTTCTGGATTGTTGGGATCTAAAATCAGATCAACTGCGCCAGAGACATCGTTGACGAAGAGTACTTTCTCCCAGTTTTGACCGCCATCGGTAGTTTTGAATACCCCACGCATCGCATCGGGCTTAAAAATATCTCCAAGTACTGCAGCATAAACAACATTTGGATTGGATGGATGAATGCGAAGTCGAGAAACGAATCGGCTTTTGTCGAGACCAGCACGGGCCCAGGTCTTGCCTGCATCCGCAGTTTTCCAAATTCCATAACCAAAGGAAACATTCCCTCGAACGGTTTTTTCACCCCCACCGGCATAGACGGTTGATGTATCTGATTCGGATACGGCGACAGCCCCCATGGAACCACCAAAAAATCCATCAGAAACAGATTTCCAGGTTTGGCCTGCATCGGATGTCTTCCAAATTCCTCCACCGGTTGAGGCAAAGTAATAGGATTTGTCATTGCCTTTCACGCCCGATACTGCATCAGCTCTACCTCCTCTAAATGGACCTACAAGACGCCATTGAACAGCATCATAGACTTTGGGGTCAGGAATTTGTTGCCCAATTGAGGGGAAACTAACCAGAATAAGTAGCAGAAGAATGCTACTTCGAAGAAACGATTGAAATGGAATCATAGGGATTGAATTAATTTCTAAATTTTAAAGTAGGAAAAAAGTAGGAAAAGGCATTCAAAAAAATGATTAGTGGACGAAAGTTGGGACTAGGGCAAAAAAAAACCTCTTCCGAGGAAGAGGTTTTTGTTCGTTGTGGTAGAGATTAATCTTGAGCAGGAAGAATGCTCACGTAAGATCTGCCATCAAATTTTTTCTTGAAGGCTACTACACCGTTGGTCAATGCGAATAGCGTATGGTCTTTACCAACTCCTACATTGAGTCCTGGGTGATGCTTTGTGCCTCTTTGTCTTACGATTATGTTTCCTGCGATAACAGCTTCACCGCCGTACTTTTTCACACCTAATCTTTTAGAATGTGATTCGCGACCGTTCTTGGAACTACCTACACCTTTTTTGTGTGCCATGGTTTGATTCGTTTATGATTTTTTTGGGAAAAAATCTTATAGCGTGATTGATTCGATCAT
Organism: Algoriphagus sp.; assembly: GCA_044236565.1. Classification (GTDB taxonomy): domain Bacteria; phylum Bacteroidota; class Bacteroidia; order Cytophagales; family Cyclobacteriaceae; genus Algoriphagus. Next base: position 1,896 of record JBIIGH010000159.1, read on the forward strand.
TACTTTGGTGAAGTCTTGTCTGTGACCATTCTTCTTTTTGTAACCCTTGCGGCGCTTCTTTTTGAAGATAATCACTTTATCACCTTTTACATGATCCAGAATTTTTCCGGATACCTTAGCTCCAGCTAATAGCGGAGCTCCTACAGACACAGTGCCATTGGCTTCAGCCAACAAGACCTGGTCAAATTCCACGGAAGCGCCAGTTGCTCCAGCCAGTTTAGGGGCATAGACGAACTGATCTTTTGTTACTTTGAACTGCTTTCCTGCGATGTTAACAATTGCGTACATGTTCTTGATTTATCGAAATCGGAGTGCAAATATAGGAATTGAAATGAAACTAAAAAAACATTTGTCAAAAATGATAAAAAGATAAGCGCCCTTTTTTGGTGGAAGTTTGGACGCTCCTTTTTCAGGTCGGATTACTTCCACTTTTGAGGAATCCCAATTTTTTGAGCAAAAATCGTCATTTTTTTAACAAGTTGATTTTTAATGATTTAACTTGTAAAATTGATTCATTTTTGATTTGACTTATGTTCAAAATAGAATTCAGACCGAAGCCCCAAAAAAAAAAATTAGAATTTGAAAAATATTCAAATGGGCAAAATTGAGAAATAAAATTGATTCTTTACTTTATTTTTTATTGGTTAATCTATTGTATTATAATAGTTTATGATGTTTTTGACTATCGGTCATTTTACTTGATTTACGGCTTTGGAGTCACTTTTTTATTCCCTTTTTCATCCTCATATTTGTTGACAAGCTGTTCTGAAAAGACAGCTTTTTCCTTCACTGGAATCCCCTAAGGCCAATTATTAGCCGAAAATACCCAACCCTACGATTACAACTACTAGAGAGCGATGCAGCACGAGCCGATTTTACAAGAAAACAGTAACCGATTTGTCTTATTTCCAATCCAGCATGCCGACATCTGGCAATACTATAAGAAAGCAGAAGCTAGCTTCTGGACTGCTGAGGAAATTGACTTGAGTCAAGACCTAACGGACTGGAAAAATCTAAATGATGGAGAAAGACATTTCATTTCTCACATTCTTGCCTTTTTTGCTGCCTCTGATGGTATTGTAAATGAAAACCTAGCCGAGCACTTCGTCGCTGAAGTACAGTATACCGAAGCCAAGTTTTTCTACGGTTTTCAGATCGCTATGGAAAACATCCATTCTGAAACCTATTCCTTACTAATCGATACCTATATCAAAGACAATGGGGAGCGTGATCGCCTTCTCAATGCGATTGAGCACATCGACTGTGTGAAGAAAAAAGCAGATTGGGCCTTGCGTTGGATTGACAATGGTAGCTTCCAGGAGCGTCTGATTGCCTTTGCCGCAGTAGAAGGAATTTTCTTCTCAGGATCCTTTTGCTCCATATTCTGGCTAAAGAAAAGAGGGCTAATGCCAGGACTAACCTTCTCGAATGAATTGATTTCAAGAGACGAAGGATTGCACTGCGATTTTGCTTGTCACTTATATACCAAGCACGTCAATAACCAACTTCCAAAAGAGACCGTTCGCGAGATCATCATGGATGCAGTAGCCATCGAAAAAGAATTTGTGACCGACGCGTTACCTGTTCGATTGATCGGAATGAATTCTGATTTGATGTGCCAATACATCGAATTCGTAGCCGACAGACTCCTAATGGAACTAGGCTGTGAGAAGGAATGGAATAGCAGCAATCCATTCGATTTCATGGACATGATCTCCCTACAGGGCAAAACTAACTTCTTCGAAAAACGAGTGGGCGACTACCAGAAAGCTGGTGTCATGAAATCTACCGAACCGGCAGATACTGGAGCCCGATTCTCGATTGGAGAAGACTTCTAAAGACAAAAAGTACCCATAATACCTATTCTAAACCACCCCCTTTAAAAAATCGCCTGAGTATGTTAGTAGTAAAAAGAGACGGAAGAAGAGAATCCGTACGATTCGACAAGATCACTGCAAGGATAGAAAACCTTTGCTATGAACTAGATCCAAAATTCATCCAGCCTATAGAGGTTGCCAAGAAGGTAATCGATGGTCTATACGATGGAGTGACCACGTCTGAACTCGATAACCTCGCTGCTGAGGTTTGTGCTTCCCTAACGGTAAGGCACCCAGACTATGCAATTTTGGCGGCACGAATTGCCATCTCTAACCTACACAAAACTACCAGCCAGTCTTTTTCCAATACCATGAAAAGACTGTACACCTACGTCAATCCTAAAACTGGCGGCAATGCCCAGTTACTTGACACTGAGGTATACGGAATCATTAAGCAGCACGCAGCGAAACTCGATGAGGCGATCGATTACAAGCGTGACTTTAGCTACGACTACTTTGGGTACAAAACTTTGGAAAGAAGCTACCTCATCCGTCTGGATGGCAAAGTAGTGGAACGTCCACAACACATGCTGATGCGGGTGGCAGTAGGCATTCACCGTGAAGATTTGGATGCAGCAATTGAAACCTACGACTTGCTCTCCGAAAAATGGTTTACACACGCTACCCCTACCCTATTTAACGCGGGTACACCTAAGCCACAGCTCTCTTCTTGCTTCCTTCTTACCATGAAGGATGATAGTATCGACGGCATCTACGATACCTTGAAGTCTTGTGCTAAAATCTCTCAATCTGCGGGTGGAATCGGACTTTCTATCCACAATGTAAGAGCAAAAGGCAGCTACATCAAAGGTACCAATGGCGTATCCAATGGCATTGTTCCGATGCTTCGAAACTTTGACATGACTGCCCGTTACGTAGACCAAGGCGGAGGAAAGCGAAAAGGAAGCTTTGCCATCTACTTGGAGCCTTGGCATGCAGATATCAAGGATTTCCTTGAACTACGTAGAAACCATGGTAAGGAAGAAATGCGCGCTAGAGATCTTTTCTATGCCTTGTGGATCCCAGATCTATTCATGCAGCGCGTGGAGAACAACGAAGACTGGTCTCTTTTCTGCCCTAACGAAGCCCCTGGCCTAGCAGATTGCCATGGTGAGGAATTTGTAAGATTGTACGAGAAGTACGAAAAAGAAGGCAGAGCTAGGGAAACCATCAAAGCGCAGGAACTCTGGTTTGAAGTATTGGAATCCCAAATCGAAACCGGTACGCCTTACATGCTCTACAAGGATGCTGCCAACGGCAAGTCCAACCAGCAGAACTTGGGAACGATCAAGTCTTCTAACTTGTGTACCGAGATCATCGAATACACCGCTCCTGATGAAGTAGCCGTATGTAATCTTGCCTCTATTGCGCTTCCAAAATTTGTAATTGCTGGTGAAGATGGCGTACTAAGATTTGATCACCAAAAACTATACGAAATCACCAAAGTAGCTACCCGTAACCTGAACAAGGTAATCGACATCAACTACTACCCAGTGGAGGAAGCTAGAAAGTCCAACTTCAGACACCGTCCGATCGGATTGGGTATTCAAGGTTTGGCCGATGCCTTTATTCTACTTCGAATGCCTTTCGATTCCGTAGAAGCAAGAGGTCTCAACGAGGATATCTTTGAAACCATTTACTATGCGGCAGTGGAAACCTCCATGGAGCTTGCAAAAACCCAAGGAACCTACGAGACCTACGACGGTTGTCCTGCTTCCAAAGGAATTCTTCAGTTTGACATGTGGGGTGTAACTCCTAAATCCGGACGTTACGATTGGGATTCCTTGAAGGAAAAAGTGAAAAAATTCGGCTTAAGAAACTCCCTATTGGTAGCTCCTATGCCAACTGCTTCGACGTCTCAAATCCTGGGCAACAACGAATGCTTTGAGCCTTATACCTCAAACATCTACACGAGAAGAACCCTTTCAGGTGAATTCATCGTGGTCAACAAGCACTTGATGAAAGACTTGATTGACTTAGGATTGTGGAATGACACCATGAGAAATCGCCTCATCTCCACCAACGGATCCGTTCTGTCAGTTCCTGGAATTCCACAAAACAT
>JBIIGH010000160.1:0-5818 GCA_044236565.1 Algoriphagus sp.
TCCAAGAGTGGGTAAAAACCCTAGACTTTGAAACCAAAACCTTGGGTTTTGCCTCTGGAGAAACCTTGACCTATGATGTTTTGGTCTTGGCCACGGGTTCCAAACCGGCTTTTTTTGGTTGGCCAGGTCAGGACCTAAAGGGAGTTCAAGGGCTGTATACCAAGCAAGACTTGGAAACCATGGAAGCCACCACGAGCAAACCCATTCAACGCGCAGTGATTGTAGGTGGGGGATTGATTGGAATTGAGATGGCTGAGATGTTGACCTACAAGAAAATCCCGGTTACTTTCTTGGTTCGAGAGCCCCGATTTTGGGAGCAAGTACTTCCCGAAAAAGAAGCCCTACTTGTTCAAAAACATATTTCAGCACATTCCATTGATTTGCGTCTCCAAACTGAATTGAAGGAAATCTTATCCGACGAACAGGGAAGCGTTCGCGCAGTGGTTACGATGACAGGGGAGGAAATCCCTTGCGAATTTGTAGGGATAGCTACTGGAGTAACTCCAAATGTAGATTTTCTAAAAAGCACATCTTTAGCGGTAGGCAAAGGGGTAAAAGTCAATGCATATTTTGAAAGTTCGGTGCCCGATGTATATGCCATAGGAGATTGTGCAGAGTTTGAACAGCCGCCGGGTCCTGGACGACGGACTTTGGAACAGGTATGGTACACCGGAAGGATGCATGGGGAGACCTTAGCCTATAATTTTTACAGCAAGCCGGTTTCCTATCAACCTGGGGTTTGGTTTAATTCCGCCAAGTTCTTTGCAATTGAGTACCAAACCTATGGGATAGTTAGTCCTGAAGCGGCAGCCGGAGTTCCTTGTTTCTATTGGGAGCACCGTCTTGGGAAAGTTTCCTTTAGAATGGAAATGGATGAAGCGGGAAAAATTGTAGGGGTGATCAACCTAGGGTTTCGACTACGCCATGAATTTTTTGATCGGGCAATTCGAGAAAAATGGTCCGGGCAGCAGGTGATCCAAAGGCTTGAAGAGGGTGTTTTTGACCCTGAATTCTATGCCCCCTACCACCTTGAGATTCAACAGGCATTCCAAGACCAATTTGGGATAATGATTTCCACCTCGAAACGGTCGTTTTTACAGAAAATTTTCGGAGCAAGGCTATGAGAAAAACTGAAATTATCGGCCTGATCTTGTTTGTAGTGGGGATGTGTGTCTTCACTATCCTGCCATTTTCAAGTCAGTATCGCCTAAGTGAGGAGCAGCTTCGGTCATCCGTCAAGGACATTCACCGAGATCAACTTGCGGAATTGGTGCAACCGATGTATGGGCAAACCTATACGTCGACCCACTCCTTTTTAACTGCCTATTCCACCTATTTTCAGCCCTACAATGACGAGCTAAAAGCAAAGCAAGCTTGGGACCAGGTGATTTGGGATGATTACGGGTTTGTATTGGCCAAAGCTGCGATGGATGGACCAAGCAAAACGAACCCTTGGGCTAGTTTGGGCTTGTCCATAGGCCTTATTGTCTTGGGAGGAATCTTATTTAATCTTGGTGGGAATGGTTCGTCACATGATAGTCTAACCCATACTGGGGTCTTTCATTCCTCTTTGAAAAATAAAGGGTTGTTGGGTCTATTGACTGGCAGCTATTTAATTTTGTTTTATGTGGTCTTGTATTGGTTTCCGGCATACCTAGCCCCGTTGGTATGGATGGTGGAACCCATTTCCAAATTCCTATCTGGGGGTCCCGCCAGCCAGTGGTTTTTGTATGGGCTGGTGTATACGCTTGCAATTGGTGTGATGGGAGTTCGGATGTTGTTGAAATATAGAGGCAACCGCTACCAGCAACTTCGAACTGCGTCCTTGATATTTTTTCAAACTGCTTTTGCTTTTATTATTCCAGAAGTGCTTGTATTGTTGAATAAGCCCTACTTTGATTTTAAGAATATTTGGCCCTTGGATTATGACTTTTTCTACGATTACCAGCTAGACACCTTTATTTCTAGTGGTGGATTGGGCCTATTTATGTTGGTTTGGGGAATCCTGTTGATCGTGATTGGCGTACCTGTGTTTACCTATTTTTATGGCAAGCGATGTTATTGTTCTTGGGTATGTGGTTGTGGAGGATTGGCAGAAACTGTTGGTGATGAATTTAGACACCTGTCCGACAAGTCCCTCAAGGCATGGCAATGGGAGCGCTGGATGATCCATGGAGTGCTGGCCTTGGCGGTGGTCATGACCGCCCTTACGCTTGTTAACTATTTTACCTCTTTCAGTCTGTTGGGACAGGTGACAAATCAATTGCATTCCATGTACGGATTTGCGATAGGCTCTGCTTTTGCAGGGGTCGTTGGAACTGGATTTTACCCACTGATGGGCAATCGAGTTTGGTGTCGTTTTGGTTGTCCACTGGCTGCTTATTTGGGATTGGTCCAGCGGTTTAAATCCCGATTTAGAATCACGACCAATGGGGGACAGTGCATCTCTTGTGGCAATTGCTCGACGCATTGCGAAATGGGAATTGATGTCAGAGCGTACGCACAGCAGGGTCAAAATATCGTACGATCTTCCTGCGTAGGTTGTGGGGTCTGTGCGTCGGTTTGTCCTCGTGGGGTATTGAAGTTGGAAAATGGTCCAGAAGAGGACCGAATCCATGAGTTTCCGATTTTGATTGGCAACGATTCTATCAAACTGAGGGCATAAATGTTTTTCGTTTATACCTGTGCGCTGCTCTATTTTTTGGGAATGGTTTTTATCTTCCTGTATAGTCTGGCCCAAGGGCATTTATTGCTTCATTTTTTCAAGTTCAAAAAGGAGTCCAATCAAACTCCTCCACAAGTACCAAATTCGTGGCCTAAGGTCACGGTGCAACTGCCCATCTTCAACGAACTTTATGTGGTTGAGCGCCTGATTGATGCAGTTGCAAAGCTCAATTACCCGAGCGAATTGCTTCAAATCCAAATTCTGGATGATAGTACAGATGAAACCGGAGCCTTGATTCAGGCAAAGTTATTGGCTTACCCCAATTTGAATTTTGAATACCTTCACCGGAAAGACCGAACAGGGTTTAAGGCGGGAGCATTGAAAGAGGCCTTGCCTTCTGCTCAAGGCGAGTTTATCGCCATCTTTGATGCGGATTTTGTGCCGGATCCGGATTTTTTAATAAAAACCTTGCCCTATTTTTCATCCCCTCAGGTGGGCATGGTGCAGAGTCGCTGGACCCATCTCAACCAGAGTTATTCCATTTTAACAGAGCTTCAAGCCTTTGCTTTGGATGCCCATTTTTTGATCGAGCAGCAGGGAAGAAATCAGCAGGGGGCATTCATCAATTTCAATGGTACGGCTGGGATTTGGAGAAAAACTTGCATTCTGGATGCCGGCAACTGGCATGACGATACCTTGACTGAGGATTTGGATTTAAGTTACCGCGCTCAGCGGAAAGGCTGGAAGTTTGTGTACCGGCCAGAAATCGAATCCCCGGCAGAACTTCCTCCCATTCTCTCTGCGATCAAGTCCCAGCAATTCCGTTGGACCAAGGGTGGGGCCGAATGTGCGGTCAAGCATGCTGGCAAGGTATTTCAAGAGGATCATCCTTGGCACGTCAAATTTCATGCATTTGCACACCTCTTCAATTCCACAATTTTCATTGCGATTTTGCTAACCAGCTGCAGCAGTATAGGACTTTGGTGGGCAATAAACTTGAATTTAATCTCAACGAAGCTGTTGCTTCCTACGGGATTTTCGATGCTAGGCTTTGTCCTAGTAGCAGGGGTGTATTTGCTGTCCTACCTCAAGGCTCAAGCCTTCTCTTGGAGCAGATTAGCAGAAGCCATTTGGAAATTGCCGCTCTTCTTTGCTGTTTCTATGGGCTTTGCTTTGCACAACTCCCAGGCGGTATGGGAAGGGTTGACGGGTAAAAAATCGCCATTCATCCGTACCCCAAAATTCAATTTGGAGTCTGGATCTGTCTCGTTGCATTCCAATGTCTACCGCCTACGTTCTCTGCCTGTAAGCACTTGGCTTGAAGGAGGGATGGGGCTTTTATTTGGAGGGATGGTGGTCTTGGGGATTGTCAACGGCACCTATTTATTTCTCCCTTTTCATGGGCTATTGGCATTGGGGTATAGTTTAGTGTTTATTTCCTCCCTGCGTACACGTTAAGTTTTATGAATTCAACGCCGATTGTAGATGTCATCATTCCTGCATTTAATGAGGAAAAGTCTATCGTTAAAGTGATTGGGGATATTCCCAAGCTGGTGCGGCATGTGGTGGTGGCCAATAATAACTCCACCGACCGCACCGCCGAAGTGGCGATGGAAGGGGGTGCTCAGGTGGTATTTGAACCGCAAAAAGGCTATGGCAAGGCCTGTTTGACGGCCATGGAATGGATCAAACGCCAAGAAGTTCAACCTGATATTCTGGTTTTTTTGGATGGGGATTACAGCGATTATCCTGAGGAACTGGAGGATTTGATAGCTCCAATTTTGGCGGACAAAGCGGACTTGGTGATCGGGTCCCGGTCTATGGGCCAAAGGGAAGTAGGTTCCATGACTTTTCCTCAAGTATTTGGGAATGGACTTGCTACCCTCTTGATGCGCTGGATGTATGGCGCCAGATTTTCTGATTTAGGGCCTTTTCGAGCCATCTCTTGGAGTAAATTACTGGCCTTGGGAATGGTAGATCAGAATTTTGGATGGACTATTGAGATGCAGATCAAAGCACATCAAGCCAAACTCAGGTACCTGGAAGTGCCAGTCACCTACCGAAAGCGCATTGGAGTTTCGAAGGTGAGTGGTACGGTGAAAGGCATGATTGGGGCCGGATATAAAATAATTTTCACGATATTTAAGTATTGGCGCCTTTTTCGGTAGTCGCTTCCAATTCGTTCAAATTCCATATCCATGCAAAAAAAAATAAGACTAAAGCCTTTCGTGTTTTTCGCGCTTCTTTTGGTTGGAATAGCAAGCATCGCTTGTGCTCCAGAAGGTCGAGAAGGGGTAGTTGAAACTCAGTTTGCAAGTTACTGGTACAAAGGAACTGCAGAAGTCAATGTGTTTGATTTGCAGCAAAGCCGGTATGGGGAGCTACGTCAGGGAAAGGCGGTAATGATATTTGTCACGGAAGATTTCTCCAAAAGCAAGCAGGTAAAATTGGATTTACCTGAGGATAGGCCATCCGATGCCCAGAAGGTATTGAAGTTGAATATGACAAGGGAGTTTGTAACGGGCGTATATCCTTACCACACCATGCTATCGGTTTTTACACCCGTTTACGAGGAAAGCCCAGCGCCCAAGTTGACCGCATCCGTGACCGAGTGGTGTGGGCAATCCTTTACGCAGCTCAATTACAAGAATGGGAAATATACGGCCAAGCAATTTTCTTATTTTGAATCCGAGGGGGATTTGGAGTCCAAGGTAGATGGCAAAACGGAAGAGGAGCTGTTTACACTGCTCCGCTTGAACCCCAATTTGGTTCCCCTTGGCAATGTGACCCTAATTCCTAGCCTTATATTTCAGCGCTTTGCACATATTCCCTTGAAAGGCGAGCAGGCTACCGTTTCACGAAAAGCATTGGGTTCAGAACAAGCTGAATTGACGGTAGTTTATGGGGAAATTGGAAGGAAGATCGCTATCCGTTACCAGCAACTATTTCCCTACGAGATTATGGGCTTTACAGAAACTTGGACCAAGGCAAATGGGCAGCAAGAAGTGACTACGGCTACGCGCATTCACTTGAGGCAGTTGCCGTATTGGAAGCAAAATGAGAAGGTGTATGAATCCCTTCGCAAGGAATTGGGACTTTGAGCACTCGTTTTAAATCGGTATTAAAAGTTGCTTCGCTACTTCTACTAGGAAC
>JBIIGH010000161.1:0-5802 GCA_044236565.1 Algoriphagus sp.
ACAAAGAAAACCATGATGGTACCGTGCATGGTCACCAAAGCCAAGTAGAAGGTAGGATCAAGCTTTCCAGCCTCATCTATCCAACCTCCCAAAATTGGTCGAAGAAATTCCAGGTTCATGTCCGGGAATCCCAACTGCAACCTGAACAAGGTGGAAAGCAAACCACCAATAATCGCCCAAAACATCCCTGTCACCAAGAATTGCTTAGCGATCATTTTATGATCGGTTGTGAATAGGTATTTAGTTATAAAATTGTCATGATGCTCGTGTTCGTGATGCTCATGAACTGCGGTGTCCTGATGTGCAACTGTTGCTGTAGCCATAACTTTGATTTTTATTTATTACTAACGCTTGTTTGAATTCCTGCTAGTTCTTTAGATTCAGCTTTTTGACCGTCTGCGATTGCAGGGTTTTGTTGAATAAAAGACTTTTGCTCTGCCAACCACTTTTGGTACTCGGCAGGTTCTACCACTTCAATCACTTTCTTCATCGAAAAGTGTCCACGCCCACAGATTTCTGTACAAGCGATTTCATACTCAAATTCAGGATCTTTCAATTCCGCACGCATCTCTGCGGTGGTCTTGGTAGGAATGAACCAAAAACGAGTTGGCATTCCAGGTACCGCGTCCATTTTCAAACGCATGTGCGGAGCAAATACAGAGTGCAATACATCGCGTGCTCTAATTTTAAACAATACGGGCTCTCCCTTTGGGATCACTACTTTCGGAGAAGGAAAATCATCCGTTGAATTTTTATCCGTGAAGTCAATACCATGCGAATTGGAGGCATTGATCAATCGGTAGTCGTAATCTCCAAGGACATTGTCCTTACCAGGATAGCGAACATCCCAAGCGAATTGATAGCCCATGATTTCAACCACGTGTGCCTTTTCAGGAGCTGGAGCTGTGATATCCGACCAAGCCATCCAGCCTGAGATCACCAAGCCCGCCAATACCACCCCTGGTACGGCTGTCCAAATGATTTCCAACTTATGGTTGTCTGGATAAAACGAAGCCTTTCTGCCCTCCTTGTACTGGTACTTGTAAGGAAAAATAAACAACAGCACGTGGGTAATTAAGAATACCACCCCGGTAACTGCCATTGTAATCCAAAACAATTCGTCAGTAATGACACCATGCTCAGAAGCGACTGGCATCTGATAATTATCAAATTCTTTGATGGAATACCAGAACATCAAGATGCCTGATCCCACCATAAATACCACAAACAAGAAAGCATTCACTTTATTACTTGTGGTTTCAATTTTCCGTTCTGAACCTTTTACCACCGACACTAAAGTCTGGATACGAAATACCATCCAGACTACAGATAGCAACAATAAAACCCCTACTGCAATGAGAAACCCGTACATAACTTACCTTTTTTGGATAATTGATTAAATATGATGATTGTAACTCTCTTCTAGCATTGGGTGATTCTTCGCAATCAAATTTCGCTTGGCTAGAGCGCCAAGAACAACAAAAGTGACTGCGGAACCATACACCAAAAACATTCCTACTTCTAACAAACCTATACCACCATTGTGCCCTAAGGTACCCGGCTGAACCATCAAGGTGAAATCAATCCAGTGGCCTACCAAAAGAATTGTACAAACCAACTTGAGGAAAACACCATGTCTTTTCGCATCTCTAGTCATCAAAACCAGAAACGGAAGGAAGAAGTTCAAACCTAAATTCACAAAAACAAATGGACCATAAATATCACTTTCCAAACGCTCTACGAAATAAACTGTCTCCTCAGGAATGTTTGCATAATAGATCAACAAGAACTGTGAAAACCAGAGGTAGGTCCAGAAAATAGAGAATCCAAACACAAACTTACCCAAGTCATGCACGTGGTTTTCATTGACCATCTCCAAATATCCTTTTCCTTTCAAGAAAAGTACAATCAAGGTTATCGCAGAAAGACCAGATACAAACCAAGAAGCAAATACATACCAACCAAACAAGGTAGAGAACCAGTGTGTGTCAATTGACATTACCCAGTCCCAAGCAGATACAGAAGACGATACTGCAAAAAACACTAGGAAGAAAGCGGACCAACTTCTCATTTTATACCAGTGAGTAGATCCACCCAACTGATCTTCTTGAGCGGAAATCTGCTTAAACTTCGTAAAAAAGAATACCCAGAAACTAAAGAAGATCACCATTCTAGCAATGTAGAATACAGGGAAAGTACCCTTGTCCATTGGCCAGAAGAAAAATGCTCCTTTTCCGTCAATGATTTTATCGTATTGCGGATCGTTTTTATCGAATAGGTAAGAATGCGTCCAGTGGAAAAGGTCATGATTCGCTACAAAGAAAGTAGCAAGCATCAAGACGCCTGCAATTGGCAACCAGCTACCCAAAGAAAGCATAACACGTAGGATAGGTGCAGACCAACCTGCCTGTGCTGCAAACTGGATGGCAAAGAAGAATACGCCAACAATTGAAATACCGGTGAAGAATACATTGTTTACCCATAAACTGGCATACAATCTTTCGTACCAATGAAAGGCATGAGTTCCCGCCTCGGCACCTTCTTCATGATGGCCGCCAGTCATGGCCATAACCACCCCAATTCCTAGTAAAACTGCACCAATGACCAAAACGGTCATGATTGATTTTTTGATGGAAGCAGTGAAATCAAATCGCTGATCCAAATTATAGTGATGTTCTCCGTGATGAGCCATGATTACTTCGCTGGATTTACTGTTGCTACCGCGGTAGAATCTGCTGCAGGAATTGAATCAGCAGCGGCAGCCTGACCTTGGATAACTTGTTTAACATAGTGGACAATCTTCCATCTGCTTTCAGCAGGAATTTGAGAACCATGTGCTCCCATTCTTCCTTTGCCTTTGGTGATTACGTGGAAAATATGACCTTCTGGAAGGTTGACATAAGCACCACCTTTTAGGTTGGCTACCCCGCCGATGACTTCACCAGCTTTGCCGTCTCCTTCTCCTCCTTTGCCATGACAGGCATTGCAATACTGTAGGTAAAGCTTCTCACCATCCTTAAGCACCTGCTCAGAGGCAGCAAAAGGACTTGGAATTAATGCAGCTTTGTCCAATTCGAACTGCTGCAATCGATGCGGAAGATAACCTTGCTTATTTCTCGGTACTGTATTAGCTACAGGCTCTCTCATGTTCATGCCATGAGGATTGTTTGGGTTGGAATTGAAGAATTCACCTTTTCCATCTTCCCGAGTGGAAAGCCAAGAACCCTGTGCTTCATCTTTAATTTGAGACAATGGTTCATAACCAACAGCGTGATACATCTGAGGCGCATATTCTAGCCCCGGATTTTCACCCCCAGCCTTGCAGCCAGCCATCAGGGAGAGGGCTAGTACAGAACCTGCGAATAGTGATGCGTTCGTAATTTTCATAGCTACGTTTATTCTATTCAAAACTTTTCTTATTCACTTCAGTAGCACCAGATTCGTTCAAGATCTCTGTGATTTTGTCCAAATCCAAACTGCTGTTATTTGCTATATCGATAGCCATGATGTGCTTGTCATCTGTACTTCTCAAATCAAAAATTCGAGGTTGTGCCCAAGGCTTCAAGTTCGAAGTGATCAAAAACACACCCACCATTCCAAAGGCTGCCAACAACACGGTCATTTCAAAGGATACAGGAACAAAGTCAGGGAAGGCAGCATTGTCCTTACCCCCGATAATCATCGGCCAGTCAAACTTCATCATGTAAAACTGCATGGTCAAGGCCAAGCTTGTTCCCAACATTCCAAAAAGAAATGCTGCAATTGGAAGTTTACTTCGCTTGTATCCCAATACATGCTCCAATCCGTGAACCGGATAAGGAGAATATACTTCGTGGATCTTTACGCCACTGCCTCTAACCTTTTCAACTGCATGGAGCAATACGTCCTCATCGTCGTAGACTCCTAAAATAAAATGAGTATCTCTTTCCATGATTATTTGTGTGCTTTTTCAGAGGATGACTTCAATACAGACTTCACCTCAGCCATGTTGATCACAGGGAAAAACTTGGCGAATAAGAAGAAGAGGGTGAAGAACAAACCAAAAGTGAATAGGTAAACCCCGATGTCCGCCCAAGTTGGGTAGAACATTGCCCAAGAAGAAGGCAGGTAATCTCGGTGCAAGGAAGTCACGATAATTACAAATCGCTCAAACCACATCCCGATGTTCACTACAATAGACAAAGCAAACGTAGCTACGATTGAGGTTCTGATTTTTTTGAACCAGAAAAGCTGTGGAGAGATTACATTACAAGTCATCATCGACCAGTACGCCCACCAGTAAGGTCCGGTAGCTCTATTGATAAAGGCATATTGTTCTGCCTCTACCCCTGAATACCAGGCAATAAAGAATTCGGTGATGTAAGCAATACCTACAATTGATCCCGTGATGATGATGACAATGTTCATCAATTCAATGTGGCCAATCGTAATGTAATCTTCCAATTTGTACACCTTTCGGGTAATGATCATCAAGGTCAATACCATGGCGAAACCAGAGAAAATCGCTCCTGCAACAAAGTATGGAGGGAAAATGGTAGTATGCCATCCTGGAATAACCGAGGTGGCAAAGTCAAAGGATACAATGGTGTGTACAGAAAGTACGAGTGGAGTTGCAAGACCTGCCAAGATCAACGATACGGATTCGTAACGCATCCAAGTTTTGGCAGCTCCATCCCATCCAAAGGAAAGCGCACCATAGATAATCTTTCTTAATCCAGTAGCACGATCACGAATGGTAGCAAAGTCAGGAATCAAACCGATATACCAGAATACTAAGGATACGGAGAAGTAGGTTGAAATTGCAAATACGTCCCAAAGTAGCGGTGAATTAAAGTTCACCCACAAGGAACCATAGGTATTTGGTAGCGGAAGTGCCCAGAAGGCTCCCAACCAAGGTCTTCCCATGTGAATGACAGGGAACATTGCGGCGCAAATTACCGCAAAGATGGTCATCGCCTCAGCAGCACGGTTGATGGATGTTCTCCACTTTTGTCTAAATAGTAGCAATACGGCAGAAATAAGCGTTCCTGCGTGACCAATACCAACCCACCACACGAAGTTGGTGATGTCCCAAGCCCAACCTACGGTCTTGTTAAGGCCCCACATGCCTATCCCTTCCCAGAGAGTAGCCAAAAGAGCTGTTGATCCTAAAGCCAATACTCCGGCAGCAGTTAGGAATGCCAAAAACCACAATTTGCTTGGCTTTCCCTCTACCTGACGCGATACATCGTGTGTCACATCGTGGTAGGTTTTACCTCCGGTAACTAAGGGCTGGCGTACGGATGAAGTAACCTGCATAGTTTCTTATTATTATAATTACGCTTCGTTTTTCTCTTTGTTTCTGATCTTGGTGAAGTACCAGACGTTTGGACTTACGTTGATCTCTTCCAATACGTGGTATGCTCGCTCCTCACCCACTTCCTTGCTAGCAGCATCGGATTCTTCAATCTTCAAGAGCTTAGAAATCTTGCTAGAAGGATCATTCATGTCACCAAATTGAAGGGCATCTGTTGGACAGGCCACTGCACAAGCTACATTCACTTCTCCATCTACCAAAGTACGCTTCTCACGCTTAGCGGTAAGTTTACCAGCCTGAATACGCTGCACACACATGGAGCATTTTTCCATTACCCCACGTACACGTACGGTAACATCTGGATTCAATACCATTTTGCCTAGATCGTCGTTTTGCGCAATGTTTACACCAGCAAAATCTTTGTTATCGTGGTATTTGAACCAGTTGAATCGACGAACCTTATACGGACAGTTGTTGGCACAATATCTCGTACCAATACATCTGTT
>JBIIGH010000162.1:0-5784 GCA_044236565.1 Algoriphagus sp.
TGCTACCGACAATCCCGAACGCTATGCCTACCGTGCAGCAGAGCTGTTGCAAGCCAAAGGGATTCCAATGATACCCATTGGGATCAAGAAGGGGGTTGTTTTTGGTGAGGAGATTCTAGACTTGCGTCAAAAGCCAATTTTAGCCGGAATCCACACCATTACCTTGTATTTAGGGCCCCAGAATCAATCGGAATGGATGGATTACTGGATTGGACTTCAACCTAAACGGATCATTTTTAATCCAGGAACCGAAAATTCCCTATTTTTTCAAAAAGCAGAAGACGCTGGTATTGAAGCCCTAGAAGCCTGCACTCTGGTAATGTTGACTACTGGTCAATTCTGAAATTTTTCCTTCAAAAAAGTATCCATGTACAGGATATGTGGAAGTGAAATCAGCGAAATCATCACAAAAAAGAGGAGGTAGAGTTGGCTGGAGTCCAGAAATTCCAATCCAATGAATAAGATGGCAGTAATTCCTACGAGGCTAATTCCTGAAAAGGGAAGGAGCTGCTTCCCGAATTTGAGTGGAGAGTTGAAGGTTGGATGTTGACTCAAATACTTGTATTCCGCAAGCATACTCGGTAGGGAATGCCAAAAGCCAAAGTACACCGCAAAGCTGATGAGGAGCGGGCTAAAATACAGCATGGGAGCCAGGACCAAATAGTCTAGGGCATCTCCCAAGCTGAGCGAACGATTTTTCCAGCCATGGGCAAGTAAAGAGCTTGCCATCAATAGGCCCATACTCAACAATCGGTAAGTTTCGGGGATCGATAGCGTAAGTATTGGACTTAAAATCTCTTGGGTCATCTTCCAGTCTCCAAACAGGATTACGGAGAGAAAGAAGGAGCCTTTGAGTAGGTAAAGGACACCTTCTTTTGGTTGAAGTTGCCCTTGTTCCAAGAAATGGGATTGTCCAAAATGGTAGGCTGACATCGCCAAAAAGGCTATTAAAGCGGCTATTGGAAGTAGCCACCATAGCAATCCATAGCCGGCCATAAGCAGAAGGTAGCGAATGATAAAGTGAACTAATCCTTTTGGTCGAATCTCAGGGTTGTGAATGAGGTGATCAATGCCGCCGTGCGGAATACCCACGAGGAGTAAAATAAGGCCAAAAATACCAAATTGAAGCTCTTGTGGCAGGTTAGGGAGCAGGATAAACAGAACTGCTATTCCTAGTCCAAGGGCTTTGAATAGGTATTCAATACGAGCCATAGCGGGTAAGGCCTTTCAGAAAAATCCCAAACTTCAAACGTGATAAAAGCTTGATTTCTTCCCAGAAACTCGTTTTCTCAGCTAAAAAACGAAAAACTAGATCGGGAGAAGAAGTTGAAAACAGGTTGATGAATAGTGCTGGTAGTCGCTTTGGCCAATGATGTGCGATGCTAAGCAGAATGTTGTCGTAAAAAATGAACCGCTTTTTTCTAGAGAAAGCGAGGCCATCGAATGCCCCTTTTTCGAGGTTAGCGATCAATGCAGCACAATTTTCCTGGATGGGAGCGAAGGTGTAACCTGTAGAAGGCTTGGTCCAGCCTGCAGCTGTTCCAATTAGAATGTGTCGAGGACTTACAGCACTAGACAATTGTCGAGTACTCATCGGGATTTTTCCAGATTCCTGAAACTGAATGTCGTAGGCGATTGGGCCGTATTTTTGGTTAAGAAAGGCTTGGAGTTCCTTTAAAAGTTGCTCCTCTGTTCGCTCCTCCGTGGTGTAGGCAGTGTATTCGATGAGTGCCTCTTGGGTAGAGAAGGGGAGTGTATAAATGAAATCAAATCCATTGGAAGTGCGGGTTTCAAAATCCATTAATCCCCACTTTTTGGGATCAAATAGCGGCTCTGAAACCTTTATTCGTATTCCTATAAAAACCTGATTTAAAATAGCTTGATCTGAATCTGTTGATGCTATACGTGAATCAAAAACGAAGGAGGAATTGAAGGTGCCGGAATCTTTGGTGGAAACATGCATTTCGGTACCTGCTGGGGTAAGTGCTACCACCTCTTCCTTTAAAAAATGGACATTGGGAAACTGTCTAATTTTCTCAAGTACATGGGCATAAAAGTCATGTGAGTTGAGGTGATGGTAAGACAATTCACTTAATGGCTGGGTAAGCTGCTGGGTTGCATCTTTGAGGTAGAACGAATTCCACGAGAAGCGTGCAGCTTGGGGATGTATGGATAGGGCCTCTTTGCTCCAGTAGCACCAGGTTTTGTTGGGAACCTCCCCCTGGTTTGGATCAATGATGAGGATTTGGGAATCTTTCAAACTACTTTCTAGTAGATGATAGACCAGGCTCAAACCTGCGCATCCTCCTCCAGCTAGTATGTAGTCGTATTTTTTCATGGGTACAAAAAAGCTGCCTGCACTTTCGTACAGGCAGCTCCTAGTTTAATTATTTCTTGCTGCTTTCAGCAACTGCTACTGAGTATACTACCAAACCGAAACCGATTTTGTTAATCGCATCAGCCAAGTTGTAGAACAAGTCAATAGAGCTTACTTCAAACATACCAGAAAGTAGGTTTCCTGGAAGAACCATGTAACCGATAGGGTAGATTGACCAACCCAAAGTGATGAAGATTTTCAACAAGAACATTGCTCTTCCAAGCGATGCACTGTTAGAGCTGCTAGCCAATTTGGCAATGTCTCCAGCAAATACTTCATACACAATGTACAAGTAGCCAAGAGTTGAAAGGATACCCCACATGATGTTGTTGTCAAGTCCGGAAGTTTCTCCGATGTAACCTGTCACTAGCATCACGATTGAAGCGACGATCAACTTGAAAAGGGTACCACCTTTTGCACCAAAAGGCTTAGTTAATAAGTAGAACTCAACGCACATCAAAGGTACAGTCAAGGTCCAGTCTACGTAACGGAAAGCCGTTGGGCTAGCTCCTGTTTGTAGATAGAAATCTCTCATGTAGTAGTAATGTACTGCTGCGATACCGGTGATAAGTCCGGATACCAACAGGGAAAGCTTCCACTTTCCATCTACTGAGGAACGCTCTGCAAAGAAGAATACTGCAGAAGCGAACATAGCCATGTACCCAATAAAGAAGGTAATCGCTACGGGATCTGAATTGATGATCTTGTCAAGTCCGACTAGATCCGCCAATAAGGTGTAATTCATAGTTTTTTTGTTTTGGTTGATGTTAACTAACTTTTACAATAGCATAAGTTTACAGAAAAAAATTTGTTTAAAAAAAAATAAAAAAAAATAAACAAAAATTTTCGGACCCTGATAACTAGGTAAATACATTGATTTTTTAAGAATAATTTTTTTTCCAGATTCTAAAAAACCTCAAAAAATCAAAATAATATTTTGTTGAATTTTTAGTCTTTATTACTCAAAATGGCATGGAAAGTCTTTCAAGTATCCCTTCTAGAAGTCACTTTTTTTTTCTAAATTGCAGCATCTATTTCAAGAAAGTTCACCCGAAGCTGTATCCTCCCTTTCAAGGGATTTATTCAAAACCATGAGTGAAGAAACATTAAGCAATCCAGAAGACTATGGCGCTGGTAATATTCAAGTATTAGAAGGCCTAGAAGCAGTCAGAAAACGTCCAGCCATGTACATTGGCGATATTGGAATCAAAGGACTGCACCACCTGATCTGGGAAGTGGTCGATAACTCTATCGATGAGGCCCTAGCAGGTCACTGCGACACCATTAAGGTGACTGTACACGAAGACAACTCCATCACAGTAGAAGATAATGGCCGTGGAATCCCGACGGACATGCACCCCAAAGAAAAAAAATCAGCCCTCGAGGTAGTACTTACGGTACTGCATGCTGGTGGTAAGTTTGATAAGGATACTTATAAAGTTTCCGGTGGTCTTCACGGTGTGGGTGTTTCCTGCGTCAACGCTCTTTCTAAAGATCTCAAAGCGACTGTCTACCGAAATGGGGTAATCACTGAACAAGAATTTAAAATTGGTGCCCCTCAGTATCCTGCACGCGAAGTAGGAAAAACAGATAAGCGAGGCACTACAATCCATTTCAAACCCGATGATAGCATTTTTGCCATCACCGAGTTCAAATACGAAACCATCGCTAACCGTCTCCGTGAAATGTCTTTTTTGAATGCAGGCATTCGCATTCACTTACAGGACCTTCGTGAGATGGAAGAGGGAGTAGCCAAGTCTGATGAATTTTTCTCCGAAGGAGGTCTTGTGGAATTCGTACAGTACTTGGATGAAACCCGCGAAAAAATCATTGAAACTCCGATTTACATCGAATCCCTCAACCAGGAGGTGCCCGTGCAGGTGGCGATGAACTACAACAGTTCCTACACTGAAAACGTCGTTTCCTACGTCAACACCATCAATACCTACGAAGGCGGTAGTCACGTGACTGGATTTAGAAGAGCTTTGACCCGTACGCTGAAGTCCTATGCGGACAAATCTGGGATGCTGGAGAAATTGAAAATTGAGGTTTCTGGGGATGACTTCCGAGAAGGACTCACTGCCGTGATCTCCGTGAAGGTGGCCGAACCACAGTTTGAAGGACAAACCAAAACCAAGTTGGGTAACTCCGATGTGGTTGGCTTTGTGGATTCAGCAGTGTCTGAAGTGCTTCAATCCTGGCTCGAGGAGCATCCACGTGAGGCGAAGACTATCGTGGGAAAAGTAATCCTTGCTGCGCAAGCGAGACACGCAGCCCGCAAGGCACGCGAAATGGTGCAGCGAAAAAATATCCTCGGTGGAGGTGGACTTCCAGGAAAGTTGGCCGACTGTGCCAACTCTGATCCTACCGTCTGTGAATTGTACCTAGTCGAAGGAGACTCCGCAGGGGGATCTGCTAAGCAGGGTAGGGATCGTGATTTCCAAGCCATCTTGCCCTTGAAGGGTAAAATCTTGAACGTGGAGAAGGCCCATGAACACAAAATTTACGACAACGACGAGATCAAAAATATCTTGACTGCGCTTGGGGTGAAGTTTGGTACGGTCAATGACGATAAGGAGCTGGACGATTCAGGACTTCGTTACCATAAAATCATCATCATGACGGATGCGGATATTGACGGTTCCCACATCCGAACCCTCATTTTAACGCTGTTCTTCCGCTACATGAGACCGCTCATAGAGCGTGGCTATGTGTACATCGCCTTACCACCCCTTTATTTATTAAAGAAGGGCAAGGACGAACGCTATTGCTGGACTGAAGAAGAACGGAAGCGCTTGGTTTCAGAAATGGCCAAAGAAGGAAAAGAGGATAGTGTAGGCATTCAACGCTACAAGGGTCTTGGAGAAATGAACCCGGAGCAGCTTTGGTCCACAACCATGGATCCAAATACCCGTACGCTCAAGCAGGTAACGATCGAATCTGCAATAGAAGCAGATCACCTCTTTAGCATGCTAATGGGGGATGAAGTTGCCCCGCGAAGAGACTTTATCGAGAAAAATGCGAAGTACGCCAAAATTGATAGTTAATCTTTGGGGGCTTTTTAGCCCCCTTTTTTTAACGAAAATTTAATGCTAAAAACCCTGAAATTCTTGAGATTAACGTAAAATCACGTTGAAATTGCAACACTATGAAACTTTCAGTAGGAGATAAGTACGAGTCAATCATCCAAAAAAGTGACCTGATCAGCAGAGACTTGAGCTGGGTAAAATTTAACGAGCGTGTGTTGGATCAATCCAAAAAATCCCTCCGCTCAATCTTCGAAAAGCTCAAATTTCTAGCCATTACTGCATCCAACATGGATGAGTTTTTTATGATTCGGGTAGGCTCTCTCTACAATTACCTAGATTACGAAAAAGAAAGAGTGGACTATTCTGGACTTCGAGAGG
>JBIIGH010000163.1:0-5782 GCA_044236565.1 Algoriphagus sp.
CTTTTCAGCCAAGTTGCCCCCATCGATCTCCATAGGGAATACCTGTGCATAATCGAAGTGAAACTGCTCCATAATCCATCTCGTCCAGCCCGAAGGCATGGAACCCCCATAGTAATCATACAGGCCAATTCGTGCGGGCTTGATTTCTTTTGCTCCAGCAGGCATTCCTTTTGCCGCAGTAGGAGCCAATCCATAGGCACGAGCTGCTTGTTCTAAGATTTTTTTACCTGCAGCAGGAACGTAAAATGCTCCCGCAGGGATCGATCCAGAGGCGGATTTCGTGCGGTACACCTTCACCTTTCCTTTGAGCAAGTCATTCACTGCTGTAAAGGAATCATTGACCCGTGGGTCAAGAAGATAGCCAGCCCCTGAAGCAGGTAACGCCGAGCCTTCTGGAGCAAGAAGTTGCCCGTAAGCAACTGCCTCAAAAGGCCCATCAAAGCCTTCCATGATTCGATCTGCTTCAATTCCCATCTGAAAGGCTAGTGTCCAACCTGCTGCATCGTAAGGACGAACAGGAGGGCCTCCAGGATATTGGAAATCATTTGGGTGATCCTGAGGCTCAAACATATCGATCACGTGAGGACGGAATGCCTGGGCCGTCTTCACGATGTAGGATCCCTTTGGATAATTCTTTCCTCCCACAGAAAAATCGCTTGTCGCCCGATGAACCAAAATACCAGACTTAAGTAAGGCATTTAAAAACTTGACGGCCGTTGGGAAATCCGCTTGATCGGCTGACAAAATGTATCCTCGTGGATCACGCTTCTCCGGATCGGCATAAACCGAGTCGTAGAAAGCGATTGGAATGCCAGATCTATTGCCAAAATAAGCCTCCTCTTCGTCATCCGCTGCTTTCTTTTTGGTGGTGGCATCGTATACTTTTTGAATGTCTTGCGCATATTTTGGGTAGCGGGTCCACGTATCCGTATTTCCTCTATCGATGGATTTCTTGCCCATCAAATAGAAGTTGTAAAGCAACTCATCTCCATGTCTAACCGCATGGTTGAGTATCGCATAATTCATAGAAACCGAATACTCGATGGAGCGGCGGAAAGGCCATGGCCCAGGAGTCACGGGAAACGGATTGCCATTGTTGGGAATCAAACGATCTGGAACCAAGGGAATCGCATAGGGAGAAGGATCACCCACGATCTCGGTCAGGACACCAATCATGTTGTGGTAGTACGGGGTAGTCCGTAGACCCCCATTCCACCAGGTGGAAAACACAGACCCATCCAAGCGTGCAAAGCCAGGCTTGTCTTCTTGGTGCAGTCGATTGATCATGGCTGCTCCCACTGCATCTAAGCCTGTGATGATCAAAGGATCAAACACATGGTTGAACGGATCTCGGTAAGGCGGTCCCGCTACCACAGTACCTGCCGGACCTGATTGGTGGTGGTTGTAAATAATTTGAGGCATCCACTCCACGTATTGCTGCATGGAAATATTGGTAGATTCCTTCATGTTGTTCATGAAGAAATCTCGGTTGTTGTCGTGACCCACATACTTCTGATACAGCACAGGGATATTTTTATTCCGTTTGGTCTTGTCTTCTGGGCGCATGTACCAATCAGACATGATCTCCATCCCATCGGGATTCACATGGACCAGAAGGATGATGACCTCATCCAAAATACGAAGCGTTTCTGCATCGTTTTTAGAAGCCAATTCATACAGCGTCTCGATCAACTGTTGTGCGCCAACCACCTCATTGGCGTGAAGACCACCATCAATCCACACGATAGGCTTTCCTTGACTGGAGAGCGCCTTAGCCTCAGCTTCAGTAATCTCCGCTCTACCCAACTTCCTGGAAATTTCTTGGTAGCGCGCCAGGTCAGGGAAATTTTTGGGTGCAGTAATCACCAAAAGCGGTTGCTCACGCCCAAACTCCGTTTTTCCAATACTTCGGTACTCAACTCGGTCTGAAAGTTCGGCGACTTTTTTGAAGTAGGACTCCGATTGAGAAAAATTGGCGAGCATGTAGGGGTCACCGATGGAGAAACCAAAATGCTCCTTGGGAGTGGGGATGGTCTGCGCACGCAAGGCAACCGACACAAGCAAGGTCAGGAGAAGGAATAGAACTATTTTTTTCATAAAATAAGTGAATTATACCTTCCCAATTTAACCCTTTGATTTGGAAAAAGCGGTAAAATCAGCCTTGCAATACGATTATTACAGGATCGGAAGAATAGACCAATGAATAGCTAAAATCTAGTTCTTCCACAGCATTGGGAGATTCTTTCGAAAAATTTAGTCAAGTAAATGAGTGCAGAAATTTTTCTTTTGACTACGGTTTTCAAAGGCCAATCCTTTCCCCAAAATCATTACTTTTGTTATTAGATCCTTTCCATCCCTATCCTACTCAACCCTTGATTCCAATGTCCGAGGTAAAAATCTTTGCAGGCTCAAACAGCATAGAATTGGCACAAAAAATCGCCAAAAGCTATGGTAAAAAATTAGGAGACCTAACCCTATCCAGATTTAGCGATGGGGAAATGTCCCCCAGCTTTGACGAGTCGATCCGAGGCTGCACTGTATTTATTATCCAAAGCACCAATCCACCAAGCGACAACCTACTTGAGCTTTGCCTCTTGATTGATGCTGCCAAGCGAGCGAGTGCCTACAAAGTTTGTGCAGTAATCCCCTACTTTGGCTATGCACGCCAGGATAGAAAGGACAGACCTCGGGTTTCCATAGCCGCCAAGCTGATTGCCAACATGCTGACTTCAGCTGGTGCTGACCGAATCATGGCTTGTGATTTACATGCTGGACAAATCCAAGGTTTTTTTGACATTCCATTGGACCATTTGAATGGTTCTGCTATATTTGCACCCTATTTGAGTACGCTTCGCTTAAATGACATGATTTTCGCTGCTCCCGATATGGGGGGTGTTGCAAGAGCAAGGTCTTTCGCTAAGCATTTTGAAGTAGAAATGGTGGTCTGTGATAAGCACAGAAAAAGAGCCAACGAGATCGCTTCCATGCAGGTGATCGGAGATGTAGAAGGAAAGGATGTGATTCTCGTGGATGATTTGGTGGACACTGCAGGCACATTATGCAAGGCCGCTCAAATCATTCGAGAAAAAGGAGCCAATTCGGTACGGGCCATCGTGACACACGGGGTGCTTTCAGGAAAGGCAATTGAAAACATAGAAAATTCGATGTTGGAGGAACTCGTCATTACAGACACTATTCCATTAAAACATTCATCTTCTAAAATCAAGGTACTGACTGTAGGAGAACTGTTTGGCAAAGCAATACATGCTGTCACAGGGCACACTTCCATCAGTTCCTTATTTATTTGAACCAATTTTAAATACAAATACACATGAAAACACTAGAGATTATAGGGTTTAAAAGAGCAAATCTCGACAGTGCTGCTTTGAATGAAATCAGAGAGGTCGGCAATGTTCCCTGCGTAGTTTATGGACCAGGCATTCCTGATCAAGTTCATTTCTATTCCCCAGCGATTCTTTTTAGAGACCTGATCTACACTCCAGAAGTTCACCTTGTTGAGTTGAACATCGAAGGTAGAATCATCAAAGCAGTCTTGAAAGAGGCGCAGTTCCACCCGGTAAGTGAAGTATTGCTTCATGCAGACTTCATGGCCTATACCGACACCAAGGTAATCAAATTTGAAATTCCTGTTAAAGTAGAGGGAAGCTCTCCAGGTATCGCCAAAGGGGGTAAACTTGAGTTCAAAACTAGAAAATTGAAAGTAAAAGGTTTGGCTAAATCCCTTCCTGACTTCGTTTCTGTAGATATTTCTGCCCTAGACCTTGGAAAATCATTCAAGGTAGGTGAAGTTAAGGCTGAAGGATTTGAGATTTTAACCTCTCCAAATGTGTCCATCGTGACCATTGGTATCCCAAGAGCACTTCGCGGAAAGAAAGGAGAATAATCTCTTCTTTTCTCTTCTTAAAATCCTGCTCATTACCGAGCAGGATTTTTTATTTTTACCCAATTCAATCCACACTTTATGAATTATTTACTGGTTGGCTTAGGGAATATTGGCCCAGAATACGAATTGACGCGACACAACATTGGGTTCCTTACCCTTGACCGCCTAGCGGACAAAGAAGGCGCTACCTGGAAAAGCGATCGCCTAGCCTTCAAAAGTGAATTCAAACACAAAGGAAGGACCATCCACCTAGTCAAGCCCACTACCTACATGAACCTAAGTGGGAAGGCGGTCAACTATTGGATGAAAACGTTGAATATCCCCAAAGAAAATGTGTTGGTGTTGGTAGACGATGTGGCTATCCCTTTTGAGAAATTACGAATGCGCCCAAAAGGCAGTGCTGCAGGTCATAACGGCCTCAAAAACATCGAAGAACTTTGTGGTGGACAGGACTACCCTCGTCTCCGCATGGGCATTGGTGACAACTTCCCCAAAGGAAGGCAAGCAGACTATGTGTTGGGAAGATTTACACAGCAGGAGCTGGATGCTTTACCCGCCATGATGGACAAAGCCATCTCCATGTCTCTGGGGTTTTGCACGATTGGAATCGCTCAAACGATGACCCAATACAACGATTGATTTTTTAATCTGATTATCAGCAATCATGCAAGTGGCTAACATACATACCTATTTAAATCTGCGGATAATCGTTGACAGACCATGAGCCTCGGCCCACAGGCAGTCAACGGTCCACAGCTCACCTTATTGAACCCCAAACCTTTTTTGTTCTGGTTAGTGGTTAAAAAGCGGATAATCAGATTTTTTAAATTTGGATTTACGATCCTATCCTTATTTATTTGTAGACCTTCAGGTACTATTTTATAAAGAAGAGGCGAGAGACTAGGCTCTATGACCCTCTGGCAACCCGCTCTACAGTTGAGCAAGGTGCCAAAACCTACCCTTTGTGGGAACTATAAATTGGCGTAACGCTCTCTACCCCTCTTTCTGGTTCAGCTACTGCTTCGGGAAATTTCTTATGAAATTGTCACCTGAGCTCATTTTACTCGAACCTATATGTCCCACTTCGAAACCGATGCCATTCGCATCCAGCAGCGTTCCAACCAGCGAGAGCACTCCTCTGCCCTCTACCTCAGTTCTAGCTTTGTCTTTGAATCGGCCGAGGAAGCACGTGCCATGTTTGCAGAAGAAATACAAGGGAATATCTATTCCCGATACTCCAATCCCAACTCCTCGGACCTGATTGATAAAGTTTGCCGTGCTGAAGGCACCGAAGATGGCATCGCTACCGCCTCGGGAATGGCCGCCATGTTTGGAAGCATTGCCTCCCTGCTGCAGCAAGGAGATCATATCTTGGCTTCCCGCTCTCTATTTGGATCTACACACCAGCTACTCACTCGCGTGTTTCCCAAATGGGGCATCACCTCCACCTATGGAGATATTTCGGACTATCAAAATTGGGACAAATTGCTGCAGCCCACTACCAAAATGCTTTTCCTTGAAACTCCCTCCAACCCAGGTTTGGAAATTATTGATCTCGAATGGGCAGGTAAATTTGCAGCAGCGCATGGACTCATCTTGGTGGTGGACAATTGCTTTGCAACGCCTTACCTACAACAGCCTGCTAAGTGGGGAGCCCATCTCGTCACACATAGTGCCACCAAATACATCGACGGGCAAGGAAGAGTACTAGGAGGCTTGATCCTTGGAAAAAAAGAATTGATCGATGAAGTCCGGTTTTTTACGCGCCATACTGGACCATCCCTCTCCCCTTTCAATGCCTGGATCCTATCCAAGAGCATGGAAACACTAGCTCTTCGCATGGACCGACACTGCGAAAACGCAGAAAAAGTGGCCCGA
>JBIIGH010000164.1:0-5710 GCA_044236565.1 Algoriphagus sp.
CTGATGAAAATGAGATTCATTCCAGGTAACGAGGTGGATCTCTCTTTCTCCTTCAATAAGCATAAGTAAACTCGGTTAATTCTCGGTACGGGATTTTTTTCAATATAGGGGCTTAATTCCTTCTTTACAATGACTAAAGGCTTAATCAATGCCTCCGGCCTGCATTTTCTCTAGATTTTCTGCCATGCGAAGCGCAGAAATGAATTCTTCGATACGTCCATCCATGACATCTGGCAAGTTGTATACCGTCTTGTTGATGCGGTGGTCGGTCACACGAGACTGGGGATAGTTGTAGGTGCGGATCTTGTCCGAGCGATCCCCGCTTCCCACCATCGACCTGCGTTGGGCACCTACGGCTTCGTTGTGCTTGGCTAGCTCGATCTCGTAGAGTCGGGAGCGCAGCACTTTGAGGGCCTTTTCAAAGTTTTTGATTTGGGATTTTTCATCCTGGCAAGTGACGATGAGTCCACTGGGATTGTGCGTCAAACGTACCGCGGAGTAAGTCGTATTCACCGACTGACCTCCAGGACCGGAGGAGCAGTAGGTATCCTTGCGGATGTCGTTCATGTCCAAGTGCACTTCTACTTCATCCATCTCGGGGAGTACGGCTACAGAAGCAGCGGAGGTATGTACCCGTCCTTGAGACTCGGTAGCAGGTACGCGTTGTACCCGGTGTACGCCAGATTCGTATTTGAGCATGCCGTACACATCTGCTCCAGAGACGGTGGCGATGATTTCTTTGTAGCCCCCTGCGGAGCCGAAGGTCAGGTCCAGGACGGTGAGCTTCCAGTTCTGCATTTCGCAGAAGCGCTCGTACATTCGGAAGAGGTCCCCTGCAAAAATCGCTGCCTCGTCTCCTCCAGTACCGCCACGAATTTCAAGGATACAATCCTTGGAATCGTTCGGGTCTTTGGGGGTCAGGAGCTGCTTGAGTTCTTCTTCCAGCTCGACTTTTTTCTGCCGAAGGTCGTCCAGTTCCGCCTTGGCCATCTCGCGAAATTCCGGATCCTTTTCCTTGTCTAGGATTTCTTTGGAGCTATCGATATTCTGAAGCACGAGGGTGTAGGCATCGGCTACGCCCACGAGCTTTTCCAAGTCCTTGTACTCCTTGGTCAGCTTGGCGTAGGCACTCATATCAGACATGGAGTCCGGCAAAATGATGAGCTGCCCTACTTCTTCAAATCGATCTTTAAGGGATTGTAATTTATCGAGCATGAGTGGTAAAAATCCCTACAAAAGTACGGCTATATTCGAGGAAGACCTTGGAATTTAGTTAAAAAAATGCAGCACTTACGCTTGGATTTTATAGAAGACGTAGCGCTTATCTTCGGCCTTCTTTTCACGAACGATCAATTCTTTGCCTGTTTGGGCAAGGTAATGCTCGTTGATGTCATTAATCATTCGGGCACGCTTCATGCGTCGGGAATCAAAATTGGCTTGGCTATCAATGCCGAGCAACTGATCGAGGGTTTCGGTGGTGAGCAGCTGTCCGGAATAGGGCAACAAGAGTTGAATGGGTTCTAACCTTTTGGAAGGCTGCTCTTCGGGTTCTTCTATTTTTTTCTTTGGGAGGGTTTTTTTCACGACTACCCAGCCTACCGCGACGACTACAAAAAACAGAACATATCCCCAAGTGGGCGGAATACCCATTGCAGCCGCTTCCTTCACCCGAACATAACCGACTTCGGTAGATTTTTGACGAATCTGAGCCAGATCGAGTGTCTTTAGTTCCCCGCTGGGCGAGGGATAGCTCAACACATTTCCCTTAATTTCTAAATACGGAGACAGCCCCATGTCCACATTTTTGGACTCGTAGTAAAAAATCTTGCCCGTCTCTTTTTCAATCAAGTTCCAACCGATATTCTTCAAGCCATTGGTTGTCGCCCAAAAGGCATAATCTTGAGTTTGTATAAAATAAAGACCCCCCTTTTCTACAAGCTCTTCGAGTACTAGACCATCAATAACCAATTCAATTTCCTGCCATGCTTTGGTTTTCCAATCTAAAAAATATCCTTGGAGATTTTTCGAATCGATCCCATAGCGCTGGTTAAAGGTTGTTCCAAAAAGTGAGTAAACCCCTTTGGAATTCTGGTACACAAAATTTGAAAAATAGTTGTCGGGCTGGTTTTTGGTGAGTTGGAGTTCCCAGGAACCGTGCAATTCGTCAAAAGAGAGCAGGTCCATGTGATTTTGCCAGAACCCATGTCCTCCTAGCATGAAATGGGTATTGTCACGAACAAAGGAATTGGAGGCGCAGGAATAACCCCGGTTGAAATACACGTATTTGTTGACGAGTTGATCCCCATTGATTTCATAGAGATCGAAGGTGCAGGCCACTTGAACGTAGCGTTTGGCCCCCAATTCATAGATCAGGTATTGGTGAGGGGATTTTTCGTAGATCTTATCCAAAGAGTCAAGTACCGCAACCGGGAGCTTTCCCTCTAAAAAATCTGTACGCCCTTTATTTGTCCAAGATTTGGTAAAGGTTTGAAAGGAAATGTAGTCAGCAGCCAAACTAGGAGCGCTGCACCAAGCTAGAATTAGGAATAAGAGAAACGCATTTTTTTTCATCTTCGCCCCTGAGCTAAATCAATTTGAATCCTAGTTTATAAAAAAAGGAGGGGAAAACCGTGACTCCCCTCCTAAAAAAAATAAACAAAAAGCCTTATGACAACTTTACCACAAGCTACAGCGCCAATCCCTTCAGTTTTCTTTTTTTCGTGTTTTTTAGGTGCGAAGGCAGGTGATTCGTATTGATACATATCTCCAAAAAAGACATACTATTGCATTTAGGTCATTTAAAAGGCGGTTTTTGGGTAGTTGGCAAAAATTGAATTAATTCGGTTTTAAACTGAACTATTGGATGATTTTTGACCAAAAAATCCCAAAAATGCAGCGCGGCTGTTCGGAAAAAATAATTTTGGACCGCAAAATCAGCTTGAGTTGAAGGGGAGTGAGGGGTGAAAAAATCAAAACCCGAAGGGCTTTGGCCAATTAAAGAGTGAAATTTTTCAATCCATTGGCATAAATTTTTTGATCTAAAACTCCTCCAGAAAAGGAATAAGTTCTGGTTCTTCTGGATCAACTTGGAGTTGAACAAAAAGGAGATTCGGGAAGAATATCGCTTTAAAAAAATAGGGACTTTCCAGGAAACATGAGGCGGGGACTAGGCCAAGAATCCTGCTTGGCAGTGGTTGCAACTAGAAAAGGGTGCCTTACGTCAGCAAAAGTAGGAGCGGCCTAGACGCTTAAAAAAGGAAAAACCAGTAGAAAATTAAGCTTGAGGCCAGGTACAAGACGGCTTACTGTTTTAAATAATCTTGAAATCTTTTCCCCCAATAGGCATTCTCGGCCGTGGCATTGGGGAGTCCTTCGTTGGTAAGGAGGGCATTTTTATAGGAAGAATCCTGGTTCCAGAGCCAAGCCATCACAGACACATCCGTCTGCTTCACGGCAGCTAAAAAAGCGGAGGGGTCCAAGTTATTGCCCGCATTGTACACCCCTACTTCACCGATGACCACCGCAAAATTGGCCTTTTTCAGGGCCTGCAGCCGGGTTACCAGTTGCGCTTCACTCGTATTTTGAAGCCACTTCTCGTAGGCATGTAGGTCAAAGAGCAGGTTGTAGCGTCCCGTGAGCAGTTCTGCCCCGTTGGCTATCACTGCCGCTTCCGACTGCCCCTGCTCGTTGCCGGGAACGAGAATGATGTTTTGAAAGCCCAGTACCCGACGGAGGTTATCCACCATGTCAGCCATGTCTTTGAGCCAAAGGGCATGGGTATAGCCCTGCTGGTTGTTCCAAGAGTAGGGTTCGTTCCATACCTCCAGCCAGACGTCAGGCTGATTTTTAAACTGCTCGGCGATGGCTTGCATCTTGCCGCGGTAGGCGGGATAGAAGGATTGTGTCGATGGATTGAGGCCCGTGAAGAGCGTTTGCTTGCCCGCTTCGTCTACCCAGCCAAAGGGGCAGAAGATGGTAATTCGCTTGTGGGCGCGGTTTTGATCGACTATTTTCTGCAAGGAATGGTACCACTTGCCGTCGCTGGCCTGCAGCGCCGCCCCTTGAATGGGTTGCTCCCGGAGGTTACCAATAAATTCCCGAACAATCTCCACCTTCCAGTCATTCATCAAGCCAGGATCCACGAGACCGAAGGTTTGCATGGCATTGACACCCTTGTAGGTAACAGGTAAGCCTTGGTAGTGCAGGCTTCCTCCTTCCACATGAAAGGGTCGGATGGGGCCTTTTGGCACTGGAGGAATTTCCAAATCCGTCTGCTTTGGGAGACCTTCCTCTGGGGTGCAGGAGAATCCTAAGACAACGGCAAATGCAATCCATACCAGAGCACGAAGTATCCTCGGCGTGGGCAGGAAAGCATTCGAAAAAAGGGAAAATGACATGGAGTTAATCGAGGCTGTGTTGATTTTCCAAATCTAGGAAAAATACCCTCCACCACAGCGCTCAAATGCTCCCTATCCTAGATGGTAGCAGCACCAAGTCTTTCCCGGCTTAAAAAAGCAAGTCGGCCTTCTACCCAGCCTTCGGCCGGGCATGGTGTAACGCCAACAGAGTAAGGAGAATTTGTAGGGAGGGCTCCCTAAACTAGGACTACTCTTCTGTGTGGCATAAATCCCATAAAAAAAGCGCGCCACTCTAGGTAAGAGTAACGCGCTTCTAAATACGGCAGAATGGGTTAGCCAAAATCCGGACTTGATTATTCCACTGTCACCGACTTGGCGAGGTTTCTTGGCTGGTCAACATTGCAACCACGCATCACGGCGATATGGTACGAAAACAGCTGCAAAGGCACCACCGACACCAGCGGTGTAAAGGCCTCATGCGTGAGAGGCACCTCAATCACGTGATCTGCAAGCGCCTTCACCTGGGTATCTCCCTCAGTGACTACCGCTACAATTTTCCCCTTGCGGGCCTTCACTTCTTGGATGTTGCTCACTACTTTTTCGTAGGAACTGTCCTGTGTAGCGATGAAAATCACCGGCATCTCCTCATCAATCAAGGCAATCGGACCGTGCTTCATCTCTGCCGCAGGATAGCCCTCCGCATGGATGTAGGAGATCTCCTTCAACTTCAAGGCCCCTTCCAAGGCCACAGGGAAATTGTATCCTCTACCTAGGTAAAGCATGTTGCGTGCGTCTTTGTATTCTGCAGCAATTTGCTCAATCAAGGCATTGGTTTGCAATGCCTTTTCTACCTTGGCAGGAATGGCAGCAAGCTCGTGGAGCAATTGAATGTAAGTGCTTTCAGGAAGCGTCCCGCGCTGGTAACCCAACTTCAAGGCCATCATTGCCAAGACGGAAATTTGAGCCGTAAAGGCCTTCGTAGAGGCCACCCCGATCTCTGGGCCAGCGTGGGTATAGGAACCAGCATGCGTGGTACGCGGAATGGAAGATCCCACCACATTACACACCCCAAAAATGGTGGCTCCTCGGGACTTGGCCAATTCAATGGCAGCAAGCGTATCTGCAGTCTCTCCCGATTGGGAGATCGCAATCACAAAATCTTTTTCGTTGACGACTGGGTTGCGGTAGCGAAACTCAGAGGCATATTCCACCTCCACTGGGATGCGCGCAAACTCTTCAAACAAGTATTCCGCTACCAAGCCTGCATGCCAGGAGGTACCGCAAGCGGTGATGATGATGCGTTCAGCATTCTGAAACTTGTTCATGTACTCCCGCAATCCGCCCAGTACCAA
>JBIIGH010000166.1:0-5625 GCA_044236565.1 Algoriphagus sp.
GTGAAACTCCCAATACAGGTGATCGGGAAGCTGCTGCTGTCCCGCGTCCAATAAAGTAGGCAAGAAAGAAATCCCATCGATCCCTGCAGGGCTAGCAGCGCCAATCGCTTCGGCTAGGGTAGGCAACCAATCCCAAAAAGCAGCCACGTGGCTGGACTGAATCCCTGCTTTGATTTTTCCTGGCCAATGGGCGACCAATGGCACATGAATGCCTCCTTCGTAGAGATCTCGTTTAAAGCCCCTAAACGGACCATTGCTATCGAAAAATAAAGGGTCAGCCCCTCCTTCCCGATGTGCACCATTGTCTGAGGTGAAAATCACGAGTGTATTTTCGGAAATGCCTAAGTCTTCCAATTTACGCATGATGTCACCCACATAGCGATCAATTCGTGCCACCATCGCAGCGAAAGTAGCTCGGGGATAGGGTTGAGACTGGTACCCGGGAATGAGCATTTCTGGACCATAATCCTCTCGAGGAGGAGCGGTATGTGGGGTTTCTTCACCAAATTTTGTCCTGTAATACTGAAAGGTCTCATCCTCAGGAACTGCCAATTCCGCATGGGGCATCACCAGGGGTAGAAAGAGAAAGAAAGGTTGCTGCTGGTTGGCCTCCATAAATTCCAAACTCTTCTGATGGATGAGGTCCGGAGCAAAGGTGGTTTTTGTAGTCCAATCGTTTCCTGGTAGCAGCACCTGTTGCTGATTTTCCCAGAGGTAGGCTGGATAGTAGCGGTGCGCATAGCGCTGGCAATTGTAACCGAAGAAATGATCAAAACCTTGGTTTGAAGGATCTCCCGTCGTCCCCACAAAACCCAGTCCCCACTTGCCAAAGGCGGCGGTTCGGTATCCTGCTTGTTGGAAAATTTTCCCCAAGGTGAGCAGGGTGTCAGGCATCGGGTACTGTCCTTCGGGCTGAATTTCAAAATTTCCCCGGATGGGTGTGTGTCCGGTGTGTAAGCCGGTGAGCAAAGTGGAGCGCGATGGGGCACATACGGGAGCCCCAGCATAATGCTGAGAAAAGCGCATCCCTTGGGAGGCTAGGCGATCGAGTGCAGGGGTTTCGATGTATTGCTGCCCCAAGAAGCCCAGATCTCCGTAGCCAAGGTCATCTGCTAGGATAAAAATAACATTGGGAGGTGTTGGGGTGTTTGCTCTTGAATCTTCCTTGACTTGAAAGGAAGAGAGCAAGAAGGTACTGGCAAGTAGGTAAAGATAAAGGACTGGCGATCTCATGCCCTAAACTACACGAAAAACGTCTAAAAACAGAAACGGGAAGCATTTCTTGCGAAAGCTTCCCGTTTGGTCGACAGATCCCCGTAGTTCACTGCCTCCCTCAAGCTACAGTTTAAGACTTTTCCCAGTTGCCCAGGTCCAAATCATCGAATGAAGCCGCCCTTACGGACTTGTCCTGTTTTGTTAGATTTCCATTCCATTTCTGTGGTTACCCCTTTCAAACACTTGTAGGCAAGTGTTCCTTCATGGCGGAACTCCCGAAGTTACCTTGACGGTAGACTCCCAGGCCGATCTAGTAGCACTTCTGCGGTTACCCGTTGCAAACTACCCCAATTAAGTGGCCGTTCCTTTGTGCCCGATGTTTGTACAAACTTTCCCGAAAGAAAATCTGTGCTGATTAATCCATTTTTTGCAATTCTGGGGTTACCCCTCTCAATCTAGAAATTTCTTTCTTGATCCTTCTTGCCTGGAACTTTGATTCTTTCCGAAGAAGTCCTCAAATTCAAGCCCATCGTTTTTTGGCATTTCTGCAGTTTCCTGTCTCAGAGACTTACCCGAAGGTAGGCCTCCCTTTGTGCCCGATCTCAAACTTTCAAACTACAACCCGAAATCTTACTTTCGGTCTTTTTTCTCTTACTTGATGAATTAAAGTTGGCTGAATAAAAAAAATAATCCAACTATTTTTCTAAAAAGTTCCCCACAATTTTTACCATGAAATTGCCTGTAAACGAACAAGTTATCCACCTTTTTTTGGGGAATTATCCACCGAAGAACTGGATTAGAACGGCTAACTCCCTGCAGGCACTCCTATTTATCCTAAACCCGATTTAGACCAATCGAACCTTGGTACCTAAATCGATTCAAATACCTTAATCCTAACTCAATTTTAAAAATTCAGAATTAAAAAAGGGAGCAATCTTTCGAATGCTCCCCCTTGGCTTGATGACGCTTACGCTTCCTTAGACTTCGGATAATTCCTTTTTCTGAAACAAGGCAAAACTCTTTTTAATCAAAAACTCAATCGCTAGAATCAGAATACCCAACACAGGGAGCAGGAACAAAACCAAAAGTCGCAGAAGCTTTTCTTTAAACGTCCATTGCGTCTTTAGTAAGATCAATGCAGCTGATATCGTCAGCACAAGTGCATAGATCAAAAAGGATGTGGTTACTTGAAATTCAGTTAGAAACATAGTCAATTCATTTTAAAGTTAGTTACAAGCTTTCCCATCGTCACACCTAAAGGTAGAAATGGTTACACAGCCAATCGCTCCAAACCCACAAGTCGTGGATGATCCAAGGTATTCACAACTATATCGTTGAATATTCTCACAAGCACTATCCCTTACGCAGGACTCATGATCAACCGCCTGTTCTTGTGTCCAGCCCCAGCCAATGGTGTAACCATAGTACCCACATTGAATCCTTGCATCATTCCCGCTACTAAGGTTTTGATTTTGGATAGGCTGATCCATTAAGATGTCATTTAGAAGGCTCGCCATAACAATAAGAGCAATATGATTTTCATTTTTTAAACCTGAAAATTGTTCATTGACAAATCTATTCTTACCTACGTCAAGGGTCGTGGAATGGTTCAATAAATCAGCAGAGAGTTTTGTGAATCCAATTCCATCCAAATTGGCCTCAATCACATATTGCTTAATTCCAGTTTTTGTTACCGAAACTTTGGATCCATCAAATTCGAGAACTCTTCCATTTACCAAAGATTTTGTTGCCACTACTGAAAAAACAAAACGATTGGCTTGTTCCATAACTCCACCTTTGAAACTGTTCATGCCTAGGACTTGGCTTGCCAACGAAAGTTCAGATTTTTCCGAATTAAAGGAAATTTCAGAACTTTCAAATACTGCATGGTTCAATTCAATTTTATCCTCCGTACATCCGAAAGCCAACATTAAAACCAAAGAAAAAGCGCAAAAAGTTTTTACCCGCATACTAGTATAGTTAAAAGTGAACTTATAAAAAGATGGAAATCAGGAATTGATTTGCCATTAAAAATTTACTCAGGTGGCCTTAAAAGTAAGAGAGAAAAATTAGTACAAAAAAACCTAAATCATCAACAATAATCTTGGGCTTGTTTCTAGGCAATTCTTTGAAACACAATCCAAAAATTTGCTCCGATTTTGATCTTGGATTCACTTCAATTTAAAAGCAACTCAGATTTTCCTTTTTTCTAAAGATAGAAGGTCAGAAAACTAAATACAACACTTTTTAAAGGCTTTTTTATGATTTTTATCATGTAATTAATTAAAAAACAAGGATTTATTTCTAATCTTCTTTGATTAAAATAAGTTTTTTTCACTGGGTAATGCTCTTTAGCGCTTCCTGTTCTGTTGTTTTTATTCGAATTCTAGAAAATTGAATTGATTTGAGTTTACAAAACCCCCAAAAACCTAAATAGCCAGATAAATCAATCCATTCTTTGCAAGAAGGTTTTAAAAAACTCACACCCGAGTCAATTTAATCGGATAAGACTTCCCAGCATTCCATTGGCACACGTAGATATTCTCATCCTGATCAATACATACATCGTGGCAGTGCTGAAATACCGCCTCCTCCTGAAGCATCACTTGCAAGACTCCCTTGTGGTAATGTGGCTCCGTCCCCCCAGGATTGGAAACAACCTTATTGTCCTTATTCAAAATGGTCACAAAGCCAGAGTTGTCCGTTTGTTCCATGTACCTTAATCGGGACCAACAAACACCTGCATACAGGTTCTCCCCATGAATAACCGGCCTGCAAACATAGGCCCCTGGCAGGAAGATTGTTTCTAGGTACTTTCCATCTAAAGTGAATCGCTTGAAGGAATTGTGTCCTCTAGAGGTACACAATAAACTAGGTGCCCCTGGTCCGCGTGAGTCAATAGCAATGCCGTGTGCAGTACTAAATTGATCGTCTCCATTACCGGCACCTCCAAATTTTCGGATAAAATTCCCTTGGCTGTCGTACTGCAAAAAGTATTGGGAACCATAGCCATCCGCCACATACAAGTCCCCATTAGGAGCTACGGCTGTTTCGGTAGGTACCCAGCGCATTTTATCGGTATAAATCCCTTCTACTACAGGAGAAGAAAGTTCAGTCACCACCTTTCCATCCAAGGTGGTTTTGAGGACTCTACCTCCATTGTCCACCACCCATAAGTATTCTGCATCTCCTTCATCTACCAAGGAAAGCCCATGAGCTGAGGTTAATCCCAAAGTCCAGGTATCCAATAACTTGCCTGATTGGCTGTAGATGATCACATTATTCTTGGACTCGTCCGTCAAAAGAATCATGCGCCCCTTTCGATCCATGACCATTTCGTGGCAGTTGACCACCGGAACTTTTGCAGGATCCAAATTGCCCCAACTGGCATCGAGGGCATATTGAAAGTCGCCATGGCCCAAAACCTTCTTTTGGGCAGCAAATAGAGATAAATTGGGTTGTACACTCATGGCTAAACCGAGTAATGAGGTGTTTTGAAGAAATTTTCGTCGTGAATTCATAGCGCTTGCGTCTTCCAAAAGTTACACATTTGAACTAGAAAACTCATTCTAGACCGCTAAAAAAGAAGCAAACAACAAAATCCCCTAGCCAAAGCCTCATCTTCCATATGCAATGGACTCGGAGTAGAAAACCCTTAATTCAAAGAAAAAATGTTATCTCCTGTAGCGAATTGGGCTAGCCTAGCGTTTGAAATTAAATTAGTTTTGTCTCACGCTTTTTAAACAGCTCTCTCGATGAAAAATCTCATCAAATTCCTCTTTATCGTGCTTTTTGGCAGTAGCCTTCTTTTTTCGTGTATGGATGAGGTCAAAAGTACCTACTCCTTTCGCACGATGATGCCCGTTTACCTAGAAATGAAGGATGTTCGTGCCAAAGAAATTTACATTGCTCCTGCACAGGAGATTGAGAACCCAGGAAAAATCTACATTTACAAGGATTACTTGTTGATCAACGAGCCCAGCAAAGGGATTCACGTTTATGACAACAAAAATCCAGCAAACCCCATCAACCTGAATTTTATCCCAATTGAAGGGAATGTGGATTTAGCAATGAATAGCGACATCCTCTACGCAGACAATTACGTGGACTTGCTTGCATTTGACCTCAGCAACATTCGAAATATCCGCCTAGTGAAGCGCGTGGAAGATGTGTTCAACCACCTCTACCAGCACAGCACAGGGAAAATCATCACCTTCAAGGACACCGTGCTCACCAGCGATAGCCCCTCCTGGGCATTCGAAACCATGTGGACGGTCCGTCCGGGCATGAGCCTTACTTCAAATATGTCCAAGGCTGCTCAGAGTTACGGTACCGGCGGATCCATGGCTAGATTCACCTTGATGGATGGGCACCTGTTTGCAGTAGACGAAAGCACACTTCGTGTATTTG
>JBIIGH010000167.1:0-5565 GCA_044236565.1 Algoriphagus sp.
AAAATTAAAAAAGAAACTGGGCTCTTCAGCAAAGCCAATAGAATTTAAGTCCCTAATTTTGATTACTGACTTGAACGCTATGAAACCATTTTGCTTTGCCGACGGGAAAATCATCCCTACCCAAGATGCTCGCCTCCATCCTGCCGACCTGGCAGTGATCCGGGGCTATGGTATTTTTGATTTTTTCCGCACCCAAGAATACCAGCCTGTATTTCTGGAGGACTATCTCGATCGTTTTATCCGTTCTGCAGCAAAAACCTATTTGCCACTCGCTTACTCTCGGGAGGAACTTCGGGCCATGATCACAGAGTTGATCCAAAAAAATAACTTGGAGCAAGGGGGTATTCGAATGGTGTTGACGGGTGGAGTATCAGAAAATCACTTCTCCCCTGCCACGGGCACACTTTTTATGTTTGGAGAAGAATTGAGTTTCCCCTCTGAGGAGAAATACCAGAATGGCGTCAAGCTTCTTAGCGTAGAACATGTACGCGCCATTGCTGACATCAAAACCACCAACTATACACTACCCGTTTGGCATAGCATGCAGTGGAAGGAGCAAGGTGCAGAAGACGTACTCTACCACTGGAATGGCCAGGTAAGTGAAAGTTCACGAAGTAATTTTTACATCGTCAAAGATGGGATCATCTCCACCCCAGACAAACATATTTTGATGGGTATCACCCGAAAGCATTTGCTGGATGTGGCGGGAAATGTGCAGGTACGCCCTATTTCAATGGAGGAAGTTTGGGACGCAGATGAAGCCTTTATCTCTGCCACCACAAAGATTTTGTTGCCTGTCACGCAGATTGATGATCGGAAAATAGGATCTGGAAAAGTAGGGAAAGTGAGTTTGGATTTACTAGCAAAATTCCGCGAGCGCGAAAAAGCGTATCTGCAGGGGAATAAATAATATGATTATCCGCAATCATGCCGGTAGCTCAGCTCGCCAATTTAAAATTGCGGATAATCGTTGACAGACCACGGTCAACGGTTCACAGCTCACCTATTGAACCTCAAACCTTTTTTTCTCAGTTTAGTGGTGAAAAAGCGGATAGTCAGGATAAATAAAACACCCAATTTGAATTACTGCTAGTTGATATCGAGGGCAACAATTCGTCGACAGGTGATTGTAAACATGAATTAAATCGCTAACTTCTACAAGCGATCAAAATTTAAAACTACTTTTTAAGTGGAGAGCACCTGAAATGAAACACATTTCAGCTTATTCTGCGTTTTTCTGAATTGCTGGGTAAAAAGGATTTTGGCAGCAAATGCCAAAATGATTACTTGCAAACGCGTAAAAATTAAAAACAGCCTTTGATGAACAGCGACATCCTCATCTACCAAAACTCAGATGGCAACATTAAAATTGATGTGCGCTTAGAGGAAGAAACTGTTTGGTTGACCCAAGACCAAATGGCAGCATTGTTTGGCAAAGCCAAGTCCACTATAAACGAGCACATTAAGAACATTTATGATGAGCAAGAGCTGGAAGAAACAGCAACGATGAAGAAATTCGGAAATTCCGAATTTCAGCAGAAAGCGTTCAATTACTATAGCCTTGATGTAATTATTTCTATTGGTTATCGAGTAAAATCACCCCAAGGTACCCAGTTTCGCATTTGGGCTACCCAACGCCTTAAAGAATACATCATTAAAGGATTTATACTAAATGATGACCGATTTAAGTCTGGCACATCAATGAACTATTTCAATGAATTGCAGGAACGCATTCGTGAAATAAGGCTGTCGGAACGCTTTTTTTATCAGAAAATAAAAGACATCTATACCACCAGCATTGATTATAATCCAAAAGATGAAAAGACAATCGAGTTTTTCAAAGTGATTCAAAACAAGTTATTGTGGGCTATAAGTGCACAAACAGCAGCTGAATTGGTATATCGTAGAGTAGATGCAAGTTTACCATTGATAGGTATGCAATCCTTTGCTAAGAAAAATACGGTTTCTATTAAGAAGGTAGACGTGAGCATAGCCAAAAACTACCTAAATGAAGATGAAATAAAATTGCTGGGATTATTGGTTGAGCAATATTTGGCCTTCGCTGAAACAATGGCACTTCAACAGACCCCCATGTACATGAAGGATTGGATTGCGCGATTGGATAGCATTTTGCAATTGAACGGAAGGGAATTACTCACACATGCAGGTAAAATAAGTCACGAAAAAGCAGTCCAAAAATCAGAAGCAGAGTTTGAGAAATTTAAAATTGGACAGCGAATTAGTGAAAAAGAGCAGAGTCTAAAAGAGATAGAAGAGGATATTAAAAAGTTAAAGCGGAATAAACCCTGAAGCGGAATAAACTCTTGATACTTTTTTACAAAGAAATTTCCCGCCTTAATTCTCTACCAGCTTTCCTTCCTTGAGGATATACATCAACTTCTCGGGATCGGCGGTATTTAGGGTAAGCTTGCCCCGCACCTTCACCCGCTTGGAGGTGTATTTGATGGGGGAAGTAAGCATCACTTCCATGACGGTTTCTGGTCCACCCGAACCACAAAAAAAGCATTCTGCTAGAGGCAAGCTCGACAAGATGATGTGGGTCGGTTTGAACATCCCTTCAAAAGGGATGATGTAGCCATCTGCCTCCACCACTTTTCCTTCCAATTTTTTAATGTTCTCAGAGAATACCGGAACATACAACTCTCCAAAATTGTCCTTACTGATTTTGTAGGTCACTTCAGACAAACTTTTCCAAACCCCTTGGGCCTGTGAGTTCTTAGAAAAAGTGGCAAGAGCCAAAAATAAACCGATCAGGAACGCTCCTTTTTTCATCTTACTTTAAATTTTATGCTAATTACGTTTTTGTAAGCTGCTTTGCAATACTCGTTTGGTAGGCTGACCAAGCAGGGATCAGAGAGGCTACAACTCCAACGGCCAAAGCATAGGCGAAAATCAATCCCTCTTCAGGTAAGAATATCCAAGAATCCACCAAAGAAACCACTTCTTGAGTAGTGAGGGCAACGACCAGCGCCAAAAAGCCATGCCCAAATCCAATGCCTAAAAGAGCGCCTAGGGTGGTGAGCGAAATCCCTTCCAGAAATACCAAAGTCACCAATTGTAAACGAGAAGCACCCAAGGTGCGTAGAATCGCTAGGTCGTATTTTCGTTCCTTCAGGGAATTGTATAGGGCGATAAATATGCTCAAGCCTGCAATGACCACTAAAGCAATGGCCAAGCCCTGCAAAAGGCTGATGCCTACTCCGAGCAGTTCAAACAAGCGAGACATTTCAAATGCGGGTGAGGCTGCCTGCATCGAGGTGCCCGAATTGATCATTCGTGGCAGCTGAATGGCGGCCATTGGATTGCGGTAGCGAACTAGCAGGGTGGTCACTTCCCTTTCCTGATCCGTGATTGGAAAGCCTCGAGCAGCAACTCCTTGCAGATGCGAATCCATCCCCAATTCTGGAGTTTCCTCCGAAGTAAGGCTAGTTTCCTCCTCTACCACAGAAGCAACGGGTTCGGTATCCCCTTCTTCATCATGGGTAAACCAAACCGATTCAATGCTAGTCAGCACAAGTCGATCGACCACTTTTCCGCTGGGCGCCAAAATACCCGTTACGGTAAAGGCATGTTGGTCGTGGTCATGACTTCCCACGCTGATTCCATGGCTTCCACTGAAACTATCTCCAAGTTTTAATCCAAGAATCTTAGCACTTTCTGCGCCCAGAGTCACCTCAAAAGGCTTCTCCCAAGCTTTGCCAGCTGCGAATTTGACCGCATACAAATCCAAATAATCGTGGTTGGTACCCAAGATTCGAAGACCTTGGACATTATCCCCCATCGCCAGCGGGATTACTTGCTTGACCAATCGACTTCGCGAGATGCGTTGCGCTTCTTCCATCTTGATATTTCCTGTGGGAAAATCAATGTGGTACACAGAGGAAAGTATTAACTGGAGCGGACTGCCTTTGGCACCTACCACCAGATCGATACCCGCAGCATCACGGGTCATTTTTTGTTCAAACTGGTGTTGCACCAGAAGCAACACCGTGATGATCGCCAAACCAAAAGCCAACAAAATGGCATTTAGGCCGGTAGAAAGTGGCCGAAAGGTCAGGTATTTCCAACTGAGGGTAAGGAGATTCATGCGCTTTTCAGTTCAAGTACCTGTGAAACTTCAGATTTAACACGCTGGTCGTGCGTGACAATCACAAGGGCCGCCCCAATTTTGGCAGCTTGTGTTTTTAAAAGTTGGATTACGCGCTGCGCATGTTCATCGTCCAAACTGGAAGTAGGCTCATCGGCAAGAATTAATTTAGGGGTATTCACCAAGGCACGAGCGATGGATACTCGCTGCGCTTCTCCTTCACTCAAAGTACCAATGGCTGCGGATGCTTTGTTAGCGATACCCAAGTCTTGGAGTAGGGACAGAGGCGAAGGCCCTTTTTTCTTGCTTAAAAACTGCGCCAGCTCCAAGTTCTGTTTCACGGTGAGTGCGGCAATCAGGTGCGGTTTTTGAAATACAATCCCAATGTTTTGCCCACGAAATAAGTCCAAACGATGGCCTTGAAGGGCAGAAAGAACTACCCCGTCAAGGAGCACCTGCCCCTGATTGGGGATTAGAAGACCTGCAATTAGATTCAAAAAAGTAGTTTTCCCTGAACCTGATTTTCCCAATAGCAGTAGGGCTTCTCCCCCGGCTAACGAAAAATCCGGGAAGGAAATGGGCGATTGTCCAGGGTGGGCAAAGCGAAGCGATGTGGTTTGTAGCAACATGAATCTATTTTTTGGTGACATTGGAGTTTAGAAAACACAGTTCCAACGACCAGCTCAAAGTTAATTTTTTAGAACCAAAATAGCATATCCCAATGGCTTGTAGCAAAAGAATTCTA
This sequence comes from Algoriphagus sp., assembly GCA_044236565.1. Lineage (GTDB taxonomy): Bacteria > Bacteroidota > Bacteroidia > Cytophagales > Cyclobacteriaceae > Algoriphagus. The sequence continues at coordinate 4,854 of JBIIGH010000167.1, forward strand.
GTTCACGAGACAATTCAGCGCTACGGAAGTAACTGAAAATAGGTTCCGATTTAAAGAAATACGAACAGGATTACGATGGGTTGCAAGCCCAGATCAAATTCAAAAGTAGAATGTTGCTTTTTTCTTTTGAAGGGGGGGCGCTTTCTTCTATTTTTGTGCGAAACAAAAAACTGCGCATCGATGAGTGTATTAGTCAATAAGAATTCAAAAGTAATCGTTCAGGGCTTTACAGGAACTGAAGGCTCTTTTCACGCCCAGCAAATGATTGAGTACGGTACCCAAGTAGTTGGGGGCGTGACTCCAGGCAAAGGCGGAACGCTACATTTGGAAAGACCCGTGTTTGATTCGGTAGAAGATGCCGTACAGAAGACCGGTGCAGATACCTCTATCATTTTTGTTCCGCCTGCTTTTGCAGCGGATGCGATTATGGAAGCTGCTGATGCTGGCATCAAAGTAATCATTGCCATCACCGAAGGAATTCCTGTGGCAGACATGATGCGTGCCAAGCCTTACATGAAAGAAAGAGGTTGCATCCTAATCGGCCCCAACTGTCCTGGTGTCATCACTCCTGGAGAAGCGAAGGTAGGCATCATGCCAGGTTTTGTATTCAAGACTGGTAGAATTGGAATCGTTTCCAAATCTGGAACATTGACTTACGAAGCTGCGGATCAAGTGGCAAAAGCAGGTCTTGGAGTTTCTACCGCCATTGGCA
>JBIIGH010000168.1:0-5506 GCA_044236565.1 Algoriphagus sp.
TGGTGTCTTTTCCAACATAATAGGTATCGCCAAGCTGCAAAGAAACTTCTGAAATAGGCTCATCTGAAGGATTGACAACCAGCAATTCTGCTGCTATTTTTTCGCCGGGATGACCTAATTCTTTAGTGGTTACAAACTCCACCTTTAACCCAAGCGATTGAAAAATTAGTTGATCCACTTTGGCTAGTTTACCAGCGACCCAGGGGGTACTAGGCTCTAGTTGCTGCATCGCCGCACGGATGGAGAGCAAGGCTGGCAGGTTCTTGGAGGTCTCCACCAGATTGAAACTTTCCAAAAGTTGGTCCAACTGCGCCTTTATGGCTAATCCACCCTTTACTGAAGCCCAACGGCTTTCAACCCCATCAAACGGAGTATTCTCATACGAATCTCCACCTACTTGTTCCAGAAAATCCTTGGCATTTCCAGCTCCTGCAGTGGATCCAAAACCCTGAGACTTGTGCATGGTACGACTATCTGCAGCAAGTTGGTGGTAGGTTTTCCCTAAAATGGGGTTGTAACCTCCTACTTCCATCGCGTAGTAACGTTTTCCTTTTTCAGGTTCAAATTCCCCTCTGAAATTATACGCATTGAAAAAGATCCGTTTCGCTTGCCAAGGATTTACATAGGTCAACTGCTCAGGAAAGGCTTTTGAATCACCCGAAAGCGCAAAAGCTTCATTGGCAAGGATAGCAGAGGTGGTATGATGCCCATGGGTAATGCCAGGAGTAGTATTGAATCGGGTAATGATGATATCGGGTTGGAAACTGCGAATCGCCCAAACTACATCAGCCAAGACCTTTTGCTTGTCCCAATTTTGAAGGGTTTCGGTTGGATCCTTGCTGTAGCCAAAATCCAATGCGCGCGTAAAATACTGCTGTCCGCCATCAACGGAGCGTGCCTTGATTAATTCTTGGGTACGGATTTGACCCAGTTCAATCCCCAATTCCTTGCCGATGAGATTTTGTCCTCCATCCCCTCGGGTAAGGCTCAAGTAGGCCACTTCTGCATGCTCCCCATTGGCCAAATACGAAATCATGCGGGTATTCTCATCGTCCGGGTGAGCAGCCACATACAATACACGCTTAGTTTCTCTTAATTGAAGCAGTTGGTGGTACTGCTCCGAGGAGGTTAAAGATTGGCCAAAACTCAGGCTAGCAAAAAAGAAAAGACAAATGAAGAATTGTAGAAATCTGAAAATTTGTGGAGGCATGGGTGTAGGTTCAACTAAACGCAAACTAATTCAATTCATCACCAAATAAAATTGAATTTTGATGAATAGTGTAAAAAAACACAGTAGGTATCGTAATCCAATTAAAACCCCAAATCTCCACTTGATAAAAAAAAAGGCCGGAAAATTCCGGCCTTTGATTTCGATTTTCGAGGATTAATTCTCTTGCCAGTTGGCTCCAAGAATGGCTGAAATCTTTGCATTCATCGCATTCATTTCTGCTGTGTTCTTCAAACGAGTATACACTTGGAACAAGATGATCATGATATCCGTGTTGTCAGCCTTAATTTCCAAAGCCTTGGTGAAGTAAGGAACAGACATTTTGTACAATTCATCTGCTTGCTTACCCATTTCTGGAGATCTCTTTTCCCACTCTGCATCAGACAAAGAATTCAGTTCTGCTAGGATGCCTCTAGACTTCTCTAACATAAGTGCACCAGTGTAGTAGTTTCCTTCAAAGAAGTTTGGATCCACTTCAACCGACTTCTTGTAATCGACAAGTGCCGCTTCTAAGTCTCCACCTTGCTCTTTCAAATATCCGGATCTCAAAAGCAATCCTGGGTTATTTGGGTCTTTTGCAAGCGCATCTTTAATTTGAGCCATTGCTTCATCCATTTTATTCAATTGAAGTAGCAACTGGATTTCGTATTCAGCTAAAACCTTATCGTTTGGATACTCCGCACGAGCTTTCGTTACTGTTGCAAACGCAGCCTCTGGGTTTTTCTCTTCAGTACTCAAGATTTGAATCATGAAGTAGTAGGCATTGGTTTTGTTGTAAGAAGGCAATTCAAATAGATAGTTGAAGTGCTTCTTAGCATCTTCAAAACGACCCAAGTCGTTGGCCAAGAAACCAGCATTGTAATGAATAGTAGAATCTGTCTTGTCAATTTCTCCAGCAAGGTTGAAGAATTCGTAAGACATTTCCATGTCATCTTCATTGTAACGCTCCAAAGCCTTATCAAAAGAGACATTCTTGAGGGTAATCAAGGAATAAGGTCTCAAATTGTCAGGAATTCCTGGCAATTCATCCGCATACACCAGCTTTCCAACAGGAGATGTTTTGCTGTTTCCAGCCATTTCAAAGGTCTTACCAAATGTTGCCAAGGCCTGGTTACCAACTTCCAAAGTCTCTTTTGTATTTGAAGAATCTCTTCCGAAGATTTTGGTGTGAATTTGTGCTTTTACCAAGAAGGTGGCAGGGTCGCCACTAGTTTCAGGATTAGTGGTAGCGGCATCAATAGCCGTAAGTGCAGCCTCTAAGTTTCCTGACTTGAATCCTTTTTCTGCCTCTTTTACTACTTTCTTTTGTCCAAAAGCAAAGGTGACGGTCGCAACCATTGCTAGTGATAGAACGAGCTTTTTCATTCGTGTTTTTCTTTAGGAATTTTTATTCAGTTGTTTCTATGGGTGATTCAGGTGATTCAGGAGAATCGGTGACAATATCGGAAGATTCTGAAAGTTCTTCTTCTTCTCTTGAGATTTTTTCTACTGAAGAAATCTCGTCACCCTCTCCTACTTTAATGAGGCGTACGCCTTGGGTAGCTCTACCCATCACACGTAGCTCATCCATGGAGATACGGATGGTAATGCCTGACTTATTGATAATCATCAAGTCATCGGTATCGACTACCTCTTTGATTGCAACCAATGCCCCTGTTTTTTCAGTTACATTCATTGCTTTCACTCCTTTGCCTCCTCTATTGGTGATTCGGTATTCGTCTAGGTCGGAACGTTTTCCGTATCCCTTTTCAGAAACCACAAGGAGGGTTGCATTAGGTTCAGATGCACAAACCATGCCAATCACGTAATCTTCCTTGTCGGAAAGCGTGATGGCCTTCACTCCTGTGGCTGTTCTACCCATTGGTCGAACTGCAGTTTCCTTGAAATGCACCGCTCTTCCTGATTTGGCTGCAATGACAATGTGCTGGCTACCATTGGTTTTGGCCACGTGTACCAGCTGATCGTCTTCACGGAAGTTCAAGGCAATGATGCCGTTGGTTCTAGGTCTAGAATATTGCTCTAAGGTGGTCTTTTTAATTACCCCTTGCTTGGTCACCATCACCAGGAAGTGATTATTGATGTAATCTTGATCTTCCAGATTCTCCACTTGGATGATGGAACGAATCTTATCGTCTTGAGTGATGTTGATCAAGTTCTGGATTGGTCGGCCCTTTGCCGTCTTAGATCCTTCTGGAATCGCATAGGTTTTCAACCAGAACAATTTACCCTTATCGGTAAAGATCAAGAGGTAGTTGTGTGTAGAGGCGGTAAACAGGTATTCTGTCCAATCGTCTTCTTTGGTACTCACTCCCTTGGAACCAATTCCTCCCCTACCTTGGGTACGGTATTCGGTCAAGGCAGTTCGCTTCACGTATCCTTGGTGGGAAACGGTAATGACCACTTCCTCATTCGGGATCATGTCCTCGTAACTGAAATCTTCTGCATTGTGCTCAATCTCGGTACGACGATCATCCGAATAGCGCTCCTTCATTTCCAGAAGTTCGGTCTTGATGATCTCCATTCGCTTGCCTTCATCTCCAAGAATCGCCTGAAGCTCTTCAATAAGCGCCATGATCTCTTTGTATTCAGCAATGATTTTGTCACGCTCCATGCCAGTAAGGCGCTGAAGTCGCATATCAAGGATGGCTCTAGCCTGAATTTCACTCAATTCAAAGCGCTCCATCAATCCATTACGGGCTGTTTCAGGATCTGCTGAACTTCTGATCAAGGCAATCACCTCATCCAAGTGATCTAGTGCAATCAAGTATCCTTGCAAGATGTGCGCTCGCTTCTCGGCTTCCTTCAGTTCAAACTCTGTTCTACGCACCACCACTTCGTGTCGGTGAGACACATAGTGAACGATCAAATCTTTTAAGTTCAAGGTCTGTGGACGTCCTTTTACCAAGGCCACATTATTTACCGAGAAGGAAGTTTGAAGTGCAGTTTGCTTGTAAAGGTTGTTCAAGACCACACTAGACACCGCATCACGCTTCAATTCATACACAACACGCATCCCTGAGCGATCGGATTCATCCCGAATGGCAGAAATGCCTTCAATCTTCTTTTCATTGATTAATTGAGCGGTCTTCTCCACCATATTGGCTTTGTTGACCATGTAAGGAATCTCGGTGATGACAATCATCTCCTTGGTTCCTCCTTCTTTGATTTCTACGTTGGCCTTGCCACGAACGACAATTCGTCCTCTACCCGTTTCAAAGGCAGCCTTGACGCCATTGTACCCGTATATGATACCTCCAGTAGGAAAATCTGGGGCAATGATGAAATTCATCAATTCAGCAACGGTAATGTCTTTATTGCCAATGTAGGCGATAATTCCATCGATGACCTCTCCCAAATTGTGAGGAGCCATGTTGGTAGCCATCCCTACTGCAATACCAGAAGCACCATTTAAAAGTAGTGCAGGCACCTTGGCTGGAAGCACGGTAGGCTCCTTGAGGGAATCGTCAAAATTAAATTGGAAGTCTACTGTTTCCTTGTTGATATCCACCAGCAATTCCTCAGCTATGCGCTTGAGTCGGGCTTCGGTGTATCGCATGGCGGCAGCATTGTCACCATCGACCGAACCAAAGTTACCCTGACCATCCACTAAGGTGTAGCGGAGTGACCAGTCCTGGGCCATACGAACCATCGTTTCGTAAACGGCGGAGTCACCGTGTGGGTGGTACTTACCCAACACCTCTCCTACGATTCTGGCTGATTTTTTATGGGGCTTGTTGTGCAATACACCAAGTTCTTGCATCCCATACAGGATTCGCCTGTGAACTGGTTTGAGTCCATCACGGACATCTGGAAGTGCTCTGGAAACAATTACCGACATCGAATAATCGATGTAGGCACCACGCATTTCCTCTTCAATATTTATTGGGATGATCTGCTCGTTTTCTCTTTGGGCCATAAAATGCGTACTGTAACGTAATTTAAGGTTGCAAGATAGTAAAAAGCAGACTGGAATAAAACCAAGTTTTAAAACCTTGTACTGGTTTTATTTTGTCAATACCATTGCCCGATTTTTCGATTTTGAAAATTAAAAATGGAACTACCACGATACTCCACTCCATCGTGGTTGTGCTTCATGACCACGCCACAGCCGTTTATTTTGCAGCGTTTGGTTCCTGGAACCTTTATGGATAAACCAGTTTGCACTGCATACACCTGTTGATCCATTGGAAAAGGAGTGAAATCAGGGGAATCGTTCACAAAAGACCGTTGCATATACTTCGCCTTTACAAAAACGGAAGCATATTCAGAAAGGTCGTA
>JBIIGH010000169.1:0-5493 GCA_044236565.1 Algoriphagus sp.
AAAAATTCTTTTCAATATCCTGCTTTTGAGCAAAAAGAGCTGGGCTGCATACCAGGCCAGCAAAAAGAAGTAGTGCGATTTTTTTCATAAGTAGTAGAAATGGAAAATACTAAAGTAACCTAAAATTGGGATTTGATTGAGTCCTCAAGAAAGTTGAGAATCAGCCCAACCTAATTTTTCAACAATATGCTGAAAATGCGGGGGTAGTGCACTGCCAACAGCAAGGATTTTTCCGCTTGTGGGATGGGTGAATTGCAACTGCCAGGCATGGAGGAGTAGGTGTTCCAAGCCAAAGTGCGTTTCAAAGTACTGGTTTTGCTTGTTGTCCCCGTGCTTTTTATCACCCAAAATGTAATGTCGGATATGCGCCAAATGCCTGCGTATCTGATGGGTTCGTCCAGTCAGCAACTCGATTTCTAGTAGGCTATATCGGCTGGTGGGATATCTTCCAGTGCTGTTGAAGGGTTGTTCGGTCTCTGCCAGGACTTTGTATTTGCTTTGAGCCTCTTGGAGTTTGCCAGACCGCTCACTTCGGAGGGGATGGTCAATAAGCCCTTCTTTTTCTGCAGGGATGCCTCGAACCAGGCAGCGGTAGGTTTTTTGAATGTCCCGTTCCATGAACATGCCCTGTAGCTTGGGAAGCACTTGTTCGTTTTTGGCAAATAACAAGCAGCCGCTGGTGGCACGATCCAGGCGGTGAACTGGCGCTACCCAGCTTCCAATTTGATCTCGAAGTTGAATGAGTGCATTTTCTTCCTCTCCAAAGGCCAGGGAGGTTTTGTGTACCAACAAGCCTGCTGGCTTATTGATCACCACCAGCTCTTGGTCCTCGAATAGAATCTCAAGCATGGACAGGGGAATTGAACAAGTGTAAATGCATAATTAGCCTAGTCAATGGTTCCGGAACCTATGCATTCTTCGCCTTCATACCAGGCCACAAATTGACCTGCCGCAATTCCTTTTTGCGCTTTTTCAAAGACGACATAGAGCCCATTTTCGCGCTGGATTAGGGTGGCTTTGGAAAGTGCTTGTCGGTAACGAATTCGAGCGGAATAGACCGCATGGGCACCTACTTGAAGTTGTAGATCTTTCCGGATCCAATGAATTTCATCGGTTTTTACAAAAAGTCCATAGCGGTTGAGGCCGGGATGCTCCTCGCCCAAACCGGTGTAAATCACATTCTGCTGTGTATCTGTAGCGATGACAAAGAGTGGTTTGCCTGTGCCACCCACCTGTAAGCCTTTGCGCTGCCCTACGGTGAAGTAATGTGCGCCCCGATGCTCGCCGATGACCTTGCCTTGACTTGGAAGGTAGGCTAGGGGAATGCAAATGGAGTCCAGTTCTTCCTGGCTCCAGTCTTGAGGAGCTTTCGAAGCAGGCAGTTGATGGAGTTGGTAGTCGAGAAAGTCCTCCGGGATTTGGATGATATTTCCTTGCTTGGGCTTGAGTTGCTGCTGCAAGAAGTCAGGCAGGCGCACCTTGCCGATAAAGCAGAGCCCTTGGGAATCTTTCTTTTCGGCTGTCACTAGTCCAGCTTGCTTGGCGATCTCCCGAACTTCGGATTTTTGGAGGTGGCCGATTGGAAAAAGAGCTTTGGCCAACTGCTCCTGGGAAAGTTGACAGAGGAAATAACTTTGGTCTTTGTTGGCATCTGCTCCTGCTAGGAGTTGGTGTACGTGATTGCCATCCACTTCAATCGTTCCTTTTTGGCAGTAGTGTCCTGTGGCGACAAAGTCCGCTTTCAACTGCAGGGCTGCTTTGAGGAAGATGTCAAACTTGATCTCGCGGTTGCACAGGATGTCTGGATTGGGAGTTCGGCCTGCGCTGTACTCGGCAAACATGTAGTCCACAATCCGTTTTTGGTATTCCGCACTCAGGTCAATGGCTTGAAAGGGAATATTCAGCGTTTCTGCCACCAGCATAGCGTCGGTGGAGTCTTCTAGCCAGGGGCATTCGTTGGAGATGGTAACGGATTCATCGTGCCAGTTTTTCATAAACATGCCGATGACCTCGTAGCCTTGGTCGATTAAAAGTTTGGCAGCAACGCTGCTGTCTACGCCTCCGGATAGGCCGACGACGACTCTTGGTTTTGTTTTCATTGGTCGGTAGTAATGGAGTAAAGGTCCATTAGGTAACACCCGTGTCAACCTCCAGAAGAGGGCAACAAGTTCCCAAAGGTAGGAAATGGAGAGGGTTAATCGAACATTTAGTTAAAGAGCTTTGTTTGATTGTCGAATACGTTACTTTTTAACCTACAAAACCGAAGTCAAATGAATCTACAAAATCGCATCAAAAGCGAAATTTTTTTAACGGAATTGGAATTCCAAACTGCCCGTAGCGGTGGAGCAGGAGGGCAGCATGTGAATAAGGTGGAAACCAAAGTCCTGCTCAGATTTGATGTGATGGCTTCGCAAAACCTGAGCGAGGAGGAAAAATTGACTCTTATTCAAAAAAATAAGAATAAGGTAGATCAAACGGGGATTTTGCAGTTGTATGCGCAGGAAATGCGCTCCCAGCATCAAAATAAAGAAGCCGTGATCGCCAAATTCTACGAACTGCTTCGCAGCTCCTTCCAGAAAAAGAAGGTTCGTAAAGTCTCTCGCCCAAGCAAAGGAGCGATTGAAGACCGCTTAAAGTCCAAGAAAGCGCATGCGGAAAAGAAAGCCAATCGAAAGCGACTGGATTAGGTAAATCCACTAAACTAGAAGCTGTTCCTATTTTTCCTTTCCCTAAACTGAATTTATTTTTTAGAATACGTCTGTTTCACTTCCCCACAGGCAAGCATGGATGCTCCAAAGTAGGGATTCGTAATATCCTCCGTTTCGCTTAGCCAATAGGCACCTTTGTTGTCAAACGCCATGGGGCAATAATCCTTGTACACCAGCTCCTGATTGACGCCATAATTCTCGGTAAGGAAAATGACTTCGGTGGAGAGTTGCTCGAAGTGTTTGCGGAGTTCGGCAATATCCTTGGCGCTTTTCAGTTTACCTGCGGCGTCGTTAAACTTCTTGCTCAGTCCTTCCCAAGCTGATTTCTCCGAACCTTTCAGGTTGCTGCTTTGGAGTTTGGCTAGAAGCTTGACCAGGTCGTTTACAGCGGATTTTGCTGGGGAAGTTTGGTCTTTCACCAAGGCGTTTTTCAGTTTGAAATACTGTGCCACCACGGCAGTTCCGTTACTTCGGAATGCATCCGACATTTCTGTATAAGTTCCCGCTGGGCGACTCATCATGCTTTGCTTGCCTGCAAGCTGCGCAGAGGCATCGATGGCAAAAACGCCCTGAATCGCAATTTCTTCCCCAGAGCTTAATCCGGACTCGATTCGGTACGCTTCTCCCTGAGGGCTTACCTGCACCTCGCGCATCTCAAAGGCGGCTGTGGAAGAGCTAGGGACTTTCACATAGACTACCGAGCGCTTTCCAGACCAAAGGATGGCGGTTCGGGGTACGAGTAGGTTGGTGCTGGCTTGTGGGTTTTTGTTACGCAATCGAGCAGTAACGAACATTTCGGGCTTCAGGGAATTCCCGACATTGGGGATTTCAGCACGGATGGATGCCGCACGCGTTTGTGCATTGAGGAGGGGGTCGATGAAGGAAACCTTGGCAGTGAAAGGCTTGCCCGCTCTACCAGCTACAGTATATTCTATTTCATCCCCCAAGGATACAGAAGGAAGATCGGTTTCGTAGACATCGAGCAGCAACCAAAGTTTGTTCAAATTGGTCACCGTAAAGAGCACAGATCCTGTAGCTAAATAATCACCAACAGAAACATTTTTTTGAATGACTACCCCGGATTGATCGGCTAGAATATCCCATTTTTCCTTTACGACGCCTGCACGCTCAATTTCCGCAATTTGTGCTGCACTCAGTTTCCAGAGCGCAAGTTTTTCTTTGCTTGCTTGATAAAGCTGTGGAAAGGTTGCTTTTGTTCGCGCAGCCTCTAGGAGTTCTTTCTGTGCATTCATCAGCTCAGGAGAATAGATCGTCGCTAACTTCTGTCCTGCGTTGACCTGTTCGCCCGTAAACGTCACATATAGTTTCTCAATTCTTCCTGGAAACTTGGCGGTAAGGGATGCGTTTTCACGCTCATCGGCTTGAATTTTTCCGGAGAGCGTCAACTCTTTGTTTGTACTTCCTTCTCCGACCGCAAGGGTTTGTACTTGGGCCATAGCAAGGGCTTCTGGGGTCATTTTTAGGGCCATTGGGTTGCTGTCTTCTTCGCCAGAAGTGGCAGGAATCAAATCCATCCCACAAATCGGACAGTCACCTGCCTCAGGTAATTTGACATTGGGATGCATGGAACAAGTCCACAGGCTTGCACTTGCCTCTTCGTGGCTATGTTCCGGTTCTCCGGTGTTGACTGATTTCAATCCCCATCCCAAGGCTGCGCCTAGCACTAAGGTGATGAGAACTAAGGCTAGTTTATGATCAAGTAATTTTTTCATCGTTTTCTAGTTTAATTGGGTTGTGCTGAATAGTGCTTCCAAGCGTGCCAAACTCTGATGACCTTGGTACTGGGCTAGGAGTTGCTTTTCCTGATACTCTAGGAGAAGTTGCTGGGTCTGCAGCAATTCCTGAAGGGAGACAGAACCAGTAGTGAAGGAAGTTTCCAGGAGTTGAATCTGTTGCTGGACCAGGGCTACCTGCTCCGAAAAGAGGGTAAGTTGCCGCTTGCTGTCCTCCCAATCCCGAAAAGCAGCCGCCCAAGACAAGCTCAGGTCATTTTGGGTTTCCTGTTGCTTCAAGGTTGTTGCCCCTTGAAGCAGTTCCACTTCCTTGATTTTGGCCGCAATCTTCTTGCGGTAAATGGGTAGGCTGAGTGATACCATCGGCATCACCATGTTGTCGCCGCCCATAGGCATTCCATTCTCTATCCTGGGAGTAAAGGTCATGTAGTTTACGCCCGCACCAAGCATGGGCTTTCCTTCGAGCTTTGCCATTTTTCCTTGCTGCGCCAAGGCTAGATTTTCAGAAGCATACATGGATAGCATGGGATGGTTCTGCAGTATTTTATCCAGGTACTCTTGTTTCTCTAGCAGCAAGGTGGGTGACTCCCAGGTCTCGGGTAACTGGATCGCAGCGGTCATCGGGCGACCAAGAACTTGGTTAAACTGGATGCGAAGCAGCTCGCTATTTGCTTGCAGTTGCTGTAGCCTTACTTCCAACTCTTTGACAAGAAGTCGAATTTGGAGTACCGTGCTCATTCCAGAAATCCCTGCATTCATCGTTGTCCGTGGCATGGAAGCCGTCATCTTGGTGGGACTGCTGCTTGCCGAATTACTTCCTCCCATTTGTGTCATTTGGGAACCTCCGGTCGAACTAACAGTTACTTGGGTCGAAATCGGATTCAGGAATGGCGTAGGCGTGGAAATTGGAGAGCTACCTGCAGAATACTGCAATAGGGCTAGCTCCTCGTATTTTTTGAGGTACTCCAGGTTGGCTTGCGTCAACTGGTTTTGCCCTTGCAGCAGCATCAGCTCCTGCCAGGTAGACCTCA
>JBIIGH010000170.1:0-5470 GCA_044236565.1 Algoriphagus sp.
AATAAATCAAGGTGATTGGTCCAGAACCCTTTTCCTCCAAGAAGGTAATAGTTTCCCTCTTTGAGAAATAAGCTGGAACCACAGGTATAGCCTCTATTTTGAAATTGGTACTCTTTGATCAGTTTATCATTCACTACGGTGTAAAAATCCAAGGAGCAGTGAACAAATACCTTAAGTGAGTTGGTCTCTTTGGAATAATGAAACTCGTAGGTACTAGGTGTTTTTTTGTAGATACTATCCAGCTGTTCAAGTACTGTTTTTTGAACGATACCATTGAGAAAAGAATCTCGGTTTCCATAGGACCACTTATTGGTAGAAACCTCCAGCCGAAAAAACGGAGGAGTGGCCGACTGTACTGTCGTGCAAAGAAGCACTAAAAAAAAGAGTATAGTTAACCTAATCTTCATGAAAATCGAGGCTTGGAAGTTGTAAGCTTTCCCAAAAAATGAAGGGATTTCCAAATGACTTTTAAGATAGGGTAGTTTTATTTAAGAGTCAAGCGGAAGACGCGTAGAGGAGAATTGTTAATCCATGTCTAACCTTTGAGGTCTCCGAGATCTCGAAGGTTTTAAAAACATTCGCCATTAAATCCACAAGGATAACTATACAAAACAAAAAAAAGGCCCCGCAATGCTGCGGGGCCTTGTGGAGTCCCACAATTCTGCGGGGAACTGCTCTAATTCGTTTTTTGAATTAGCCATTCGATGTAGTTTCTGCTTTTTTTCTTTTTGATTTCGAGTTCGCGCTTGAGCGCAGTAGCTCTATCGGGGACTGTTTCGGTATATCGGATCTCCCAATCTGGCGCTCCACCTTTGGTAGAAGGGGTAGATCCAGCATTGTGGTGTTTGAGTCTCCTTTGCAAGTCATCAGTGGAGCCCACATAGTACTTGTTGGTTTTTAGGCTAAAAAGGATGTAGATGTAGTACATAGTTGAAAAAAAAATTGGATGAAAAAAAGCTGCCCTTATTGGACAGCCTTGTGGATTCCCGCAATTCTGCGGGACGAACCGATGACCCTCCCGTCCCGTAATTCTTCGGGACGGGACGCTCCCCGCAATGCTGCGGGACAAGCTATCCAGCTGAGCTAATCCCCTTTCCGAATTAGCCACTCGATGTAGTTTCTACTTTTTTCTTTTTGATTTCGAGTTCACGCTTGAGCGCGGTAGCTCTATCTGGTACTGTTTCGGTATAGCGGATTTTCCAATTTGGGGCGCCTGACTTAGTAGAAGGGGTAGATCCGCCATTATGGTGTTTGAGTCTCCTTTGCAAGTCGTCAGTGGAGCCTACATAGTACTTGTTGGTTTTCAGGCTAAAAAGGATGTAGATGAAGTACATAGTTGAAAAAGAATTAGATGAAAAAAAGGCCCCGCAGAATTGCGGGACGAACCGATGACCTTCCCGCATTGCTGCGGGACGCTCTAGCCAACTGAGCTAATCCCCAGTTATCTAGAAATCCACAAGGATAACTTTACAAAACAAAAAAAGACTGCCCTAATAGGACAGCCTTGTGGAGGATAACGGATTCGAACCGATGACCTCTACACTGCCAGTGTAGCGCTCTAGCCAACTGAGCTAATCCCCCATTTATACTTCCAAGATTCGAGCCGATGGTGCTCCCCGTAATTCTACGGGGCAAGCTAGCCAACTGAGCTAATCCCCCTTTGAGGTCTGCAAATATAGAGGCTCTTGGTTTGCTTCCAAAAGAATTCTTTATTCCTGCGAATAATTTATTCGGGTAAGGATGCTTCTGCCTAGTGTTACCTCATCGGTAAACTCAAGTTCACCTCCTACCGGGATGCCTCGTGCAATGCTCGTGATCTTTACCCCCAAAGGATTCAGTCTTTTGCCCAAATAAAAGGAGGTGGTGTCTCCCTCCATCGTGGCAGAAAGCGCCAAAATAATTTCTTTGATCTCGCCCTGCTTCACCCGGTCTACTAACCGCTCGCAGGTCAACTCCTCCGGTCCAATGCCTTGCATGGGGGAAATCACTCCTCCCAATACATGGTACAATCCCTGGTATTGATTCGTGTTTTCAATGGCCAATACATCGCCAATATCTTCTACGACACAGACCAAGGAGCGGTCTCTTTTGTGACTTTGACAGGTCGTACACAACTCCTCATCGGCTAGCGCGTAACAGGTTTTGCAATAGGAAACTTCCGCTCGCATTCGTGTCAAAGCCAGGGAGAGGGCCTCGGTATGTGCTTCATGCTGCTTTAGCAAGTGCAGCGCGAGACGAAGTGCAGTTTTTTTTCCAATGCCGGGAAGCCTGGATATTTCCGTTACTGCGTCTTCAATTAGTTTGGAGGGGAAGTTCACGTAGCTTAAATTTTTACAGGATGGCTGCTTGGATGCCTTCGTCCAAAATTGCCTCACAAAGCGGCTTTAATTCGTGTCGCGTACCTTTCTTCACTGCGCACTTTCCTTTGTAATGAATGATTAACGTACACTGCTCTGCTTGTTCGTGCGTGTGCTTGCAGACCTTCATCAGTACCTGTGTAACATGCTCAAACGTATTGATATCGTCATTGAATACAACCAGGTCTAACGCTTCCTGGTCGACGAGATCCTCGAGGAGGACCTCAATTTCTTCTAGATGTGGAAGGGGTGTACTGAAGTGGTTCATTTTGCAAAATTAAGAATAATGGGCAACTTAGCGAGCGACAGATCCCTACAATATGAACCCGCAACTTGTTTTAGTAGTAATTTCCATCTATTTCGTCTTCCTTTTTCTAATTTCTTGGTGGACCACCCGAAAGATGACCGGAGATACCTTCTTTACAGGAGACCGTAACTCGCACTGGTTTTTGGTTTCCTTTGGAATGATCGGGGCTTCTCTGTCTGGGGTCACCTTTATTTCTGTTCCTGGGGAGGTTGGTAATTCTAACTTCTATTACTTCCAAGTTGTTTTGGGTTACACCCTCGGCTACTTTACCATCGCCAAGGTACTCTTGCCGCTCTACTACCGCTTGAATTTGGTTTCCATCTACAGCTATTTGGAGGATCGGTTTGGCTTTTGGTCCTACAAAACAGGTGCTTTTTTCTTTATTCTTTCTAGATCTTTAGGCTCCTCGCTTCGCCTCTACTTGGTAGCAAGTGTCCTTCAGCTGATTTTGTTTGATGCGTTGGGCATTCCTTTTTGGGTGTCGGTGTTGATTACGGTGGGCCTGATTTGGCTCTACACCTATCGTGGAGGCATCAAGACAGTAGTATGGACGGACACTTTTCAGACGACCTTTATGCTGGCTTCGGTCATTATTACCATGGTGTTGATTGGCAGTGAGTTGGAACTAAAGAGTTTGGGTGACTACATCAGCAGGATTAGCGAAGACGAGCGTTCCACGATCTTCAACTGGGATTGGAAGGCAGGCACAAATTTCTTCAAGCAATTTATTTCCGGGGCCTTTATCACCATTGTGATGACAGGGCTTGACCAGGACATGATGCAAAAAAACCTCACCTGCCGTACGCTTGGGGATGCCCAAAAAAACATGTTCTGGTTCACGGTGATTCTAGTGGTGGTCAACCTGCTCTTTCTTTCTTTAGGGGTGATGCTCTACCTCTATGCAGAGACCAAAGGGATTGCTATCCCTGCCAAGTCGGATGGACTTTTCCCTCTGTTGGCTACTGAATATTTTTCCCCTTTTGCAGGAATTATCTTTGTGCTTGGGATTGTGGCGGCAGCCTATTCCAGCGTTGATTCCACCCTTACCGCACTCACCACCTCTTTTTGTTACGATTTTCTTCAAATCGAACGGAATTATGCTCCTGAGCGACGGCTATTTATCCGCAAACTCGTGCATGTCGGCTTTACGTTTTTGATGTTTTTGCTCATCCTTGCCTTCTATTGGCTCAATGACCAGAGTGTCATCAATTCGGTATTTATCCTTGCAGGCTACACCTATGGACCGCTGCTTGGGCTTTATTCCTTTGGTCTCTTCACGCGCCATCAAGTTAAGGATGCTTGGGTGCCAGCGATTGCTGTTCTGGCCCCAGTACTCACCTTCCTGATTACCTCCAATTCCAAGGCTTGGTTTTGGGGCTATACTTTTGGATTTGAGGCGCTCATCCTCAATGGTGCACTGATGTTTTTGGGCTTATACTTGCTGCGCAAAAAATCTTAGACCCCTAACTCTATTTCTGGGTTCCAAAAGTGGGTTGAAAAGTCCTGCACCTGATCGTTTTTTACTTGGACTCCTTCGGCAAGAAGTAGTTCCTCCATGAGCGTAGGGGTGGCAAAGTGGTACTTTCCAGTCAGTAAGCCTTGTCGATTTACCACACGGTGGGCGGGTACATCGGGGAGGGCATGTGCTGCATTCATCGCATAGCCCACCATCCGGGCGCCAGACTTGAGCCCTAGGTAATGGGCGATAGTTCCATAGCTAGTGACGCGGCCCACAGGAATTTCCCGAACCACCTGGTATACAAGATCAAAGTAGTTCGGCTTGTCTGAGGGCATAGTTCCAGTCGATAAACGCTTGGTTGAGGGCTTTTTTCACCAAAATCTCAGTCGGTTTCTCCCCAGATTTAATTGGGAACTGGTACCGAATCAATAGACTCTCGGGCCTTCGTTCCAAGATGTTGAGCTGGGCGCCCCCTTTGATGACCACATCGGGATATTGATCCAAAACCACCACTAAGGAATTTTCAAGTTTGCTGAGGTGAATTTCATTTTTTGAGGTGATTTCTGCATCAAAAATCACCTGGTGGGTGTTGTTTTTAGAGAAGTTGACCACGTCTTCCGACAAGGCCATGGTGTTGGGAATAAGGATGATTTCTCCAGCATCATTTTTTAGAACCAAGTTGATCAAGGTAATGTCTCGAATAAAACCGGTATGCCGTCCGATTTGGATCTTATCTCCGATCTCCAGTTGATCCGAAAACATCATGATCAATCCATTGACAATATTGGTAATGTAGTCCTTGGTTAATAAGGCGAGAGCCGCGGCCACAATGGTAATGCTGGTCAAAAACTCCAAGGGCTGAATGCCAAATGCGAGCATCAGCGAGATGAGTATGGCGATGAGGTTTAGTAAAAATTCAATGCGATCAATCCCAACCATAAAATTGGGTTGCACCTTGGTTTCTTCCCGCTGCTTGAGATAGATTCGAAGTGTAATAATTCGCCCAAGAGAAAAAATCAAGTTGGCACTCAAAAGGAAAATCAGTGCACGCACGATGTGGTTTAAAATTTCGTGTTTCTCCAAAAATGGAGTCACGATCGTATCTCCCGCATAGAAAATCTGTAAGATAATCAGGATAATTAGCTTAACCGCAAAGTAGGTTTTGCGCACATTTTCCTTAACCTGTATGCTGCTTTTGAGGTGATTCATGGTTCAATCGGAAAATTAACCCTATTTTAGCAAATATAGGAAGGATTTGACGGACTGATGAGCAGAAATATAGTAATTACTGGAGCTGCGGGTGCCTTGGGTGCTGCTGTAGTGGAAAAATTTAAACGAGAGGGATAC
>JBIIGH010000171.1:0-5460 GCA_044236565.1 Algoriphagus sp.
CCTTGCAGGCATATTCTACCTCACCTTTGGGTTGCTGCCCTTGTTCATCGCTTTAGGAGCCAAAATCCTGTACCCTGAGCTGTATCTAGCAGACAAACAAATGCTTCTGCCTGCAATGGTATTGCAGCACAGTAACCTTCCCATTCAGGTGCTCTTCTTTGGTGCCTTGATCTCTGCAATTATGAGTACTACCAGTTCTGGGCTTCTTGCTCCAGCTGCGATTATTTCCGAAAATTTGATTCGCCCCTACTTTGGGAAAAACTTAAAAGACCGTCATTTTCTATGGATACTCCGAGCCAATGTAGTCCTGGTGGCGGGAATTGCATTACTCATGGCCTCTTGGAAATCAGATATTTACGAACTAGTAGCTGGAGCATCCATTTTGATGCTTGTGTCCTTGTTTGTTCCGCTCACCGCAGGATTGTATTGGAAAAAAGCCTCACCAGGCGGAGCCTTTCTTGCCTTATTTGTAGGAACAGCTGCCTATCTTGCCGCAGAAATGCTTGTACCCAATCAAGAAACGCATCTCATTGGACTTTTCGCCAGTGCATTAGCCATGGGTGTAGGCAGCATCATTTTTCCCACCAAAACTTTAACTCCCGATGAACTATCCTAAGCTTATCCTCCAAAAAGGAAAAGAAGTTTCCCTATTTAGAAAACACCATTGGGTATTCTCTGGGGCCATTGCCAAAGGTACAGAGGAGGTAAAAAATGGTGATTTGGTAGCCGTTCACTCTTCCAAAAATGAATTTTTAGGCATCGGACACTTCTCCCAAGGATCCATCATGGTTCGGATCATCTCCTTCGAAGAGCGGCCCATTGACCTCGCTTTTTGGATTGAGAAACTAGGTGCCGCTTATGCCGTTCGAAAAGCTTTGCAGCTTACTGACCAAAAGGAAACCACCGTCTACCGGCTGGTTCATGGGGAAGGCGATGGCTTGCCGGGCTTAATTATCGATTATTACCAAGGTACTGCAGTGATCCAAGCGCACAACATCGGCATGCATCAGCATTTGGCATCCATCAGCGAAGGGTTGCAGGCAGTATATGGAAAGCAGCTGAAGGGAGTTTACGACAAAAGTGCTGAAACGCTACCCAAAACGGAAGGGCTACTCTCCAACGAATGGGTTTGGGGCAAAGCGGAAACCGATGTCGTCAAAGAGTACGGTGCGAGCTACAAAATCGACTGGGAAAAAGGACAGAAAACAGGCTTTTTCATCGACCAACGCGAAAACAGAAAGATGGTGGCCAGCTATTCCAAAGGAAAAAAGGTACTGAACACCTTTTGCTACTCCGGTGGGTTTTCCGTGCTGGCCTTGCAAGAAGGTGCCAAAGAAGTGCATTCGGTTGATATTTCTCAAAAGGCAATCGAGCTAACGGATGAAAACGTAGCCCTGAATGCAGGTTTCAAAGGCAAGCACGAGTCCATCGTAGCGGATGTGGTCAAATACATTCGCGAGATTGGTGAGGATTTTGACCTCATTGTATTGGATCCTCCAGCCTTTGCCAAAAGCCTCAAGGCAAGACACAATGCGGTGCAGGCTTACAAGCGACTCAATGCAGAGGCACTTCGAAAAATCAAACCGGGAGGGATTCTGTTTACCTTCTCTTGCAGTCAGGTGGTGGATAAGCGACTTTTTGCGAATACAATCACTGCTGCAGCACTCGAGAGCAAACGGAATGTACGCATTCTGCATCAGCTCTCTCAGCCTGCAGACCATCCCATCAATTGCTTTCATCCCGAAACTGAATATTTGAAGGGCTTGGTCTTGTATGTCGAGTAGTTTTCAAAGATATTGCCTAACGAATTTAACTAGTTCACCAAAATTCATCTCCTAAACACCTTATCCATGTATACTGGACTTCAACACACCCACTCCGGCCTAGCTTACTTAGCCTTACTTGCCTTGGTTCTTGTCATTATTTGGGCCTTAGTTGGCGCACTCTCCGGCAGAGAGTTCCAAGAGAAAGATCGCAAAATCGCCTTGATTGCATTTATTCTTTGCCACATCCAACTTTTGGTCGGTTTGATTCTCTACTTCGTGAGTCCAATCGGATTTTCCTTGCTTTCTGGCGGTGGAGCCATGGCGGATGCTACTGCTCGTTTGACCGCCTTGGAACACCCAGCCATCAATATTCTTGCAATTGTATTGATTTCTGTAGGCTTCATCCGAGCCAAGAAACTGGAAAGTTCCAAAGCCAAGTTCCGAAGCATCTACATGCTATATGCCGTTGGCTTAGTACTCATTTTGAGCCGAATTCCTTGGGGCAACTGGCTAGGCAACTAAACTTTAATCCCATTAGAAGTTCAAATCCAGCATTCTCGCTGGATTTTTTTTGTCTTGCCCAAACTCCTCAAGCAAGTAGGCAGTACATCCATAAATTTTACCTTTGGTCATCATTTGCAACTTTGTTACAAAAAGATTGGGTAATTTTAAATGAACCTTTACTTTTGCAACTATGATTCAAAAAGCAATTTTGCTTTGTCTCGGTATGGCAATTTCCTGGAGTAACCTTACGGCACAAGAATGCGACCTCGTCCTACGAGGGAAGGTGCTTCATTTGGAGAATAACCAACCGATTGAAGCGGCTTACGTTTGGCTTCCAGAATCATCAATTGGAGTGGCTACAGATGCAAATGGAAATTTCACCTTCCGCAATCTTTGCCCGGGCAAGAAGACCATCCAAATCACATTTATTGGTCACAAGGAGATCAAGCAAAGCATTCAGCTCAGTGCAGGTACCAGCAACTTCACCTTCAAAATGGAGGAAGAGGCGGTAGCGCTCTCAGGAGTAGAAGTACATGGGCACCGAGAGGCTGTGCAAACCACCACCGCAGTATCCACCCTCTATGGGGAAGCCCTCCTGCAATCTCGAGGTGAAAGTTTGGGTGAAAGCTTGAAGCGTGTAGCAGGCGTAACTACTTTCTCCACGGGCAACACCATCTCCAAACCCGTCATCCATGGACTTCACAGCAACCGCATCTTAATTCTAAACAACGGGATCCGACTGGAAGGACAACAATGGGGAGCAGAACACGCACCAGAAATAGATCCTTTTTTGGCGGATGAACTGACAGTCATCAAGGGTGCAGAAACCGTTCGCTATGGGCCTGAAGCAATGGGAGGCGTGATCTTAGTCAATCCCCCTGCCCTGCCTACCACAGATCAATCCAAAACAGAACTCAATCTTGTCGGCCATAGCAATGGTAGGGCTGGAAATGTGGCAGTATCCCATTCGGGTGGTTCTAGCAAGATCAAAGGCCTTGGCTACCGAATTCAAGGAGCCGCACGGCGTGCAGGAAATGTCCGAACTTCCCAGTATTTCCAGGGCAATACTGGAATGGCTGAGGGCAGTGGGTCTGCCGCATTGGGTTACAGTTCCACCAAACTTGGGACTGAAGTCTACTACAGCTACTTCAGTACTCAACTGGGCATTCTCCGCGATTCACATACCGGAAACCTCTCTGATTTGCTTGAAATCATTGAAAATGGAGCCCCTTTTACCCAAGCGGACTTTACCTACTCCATCAACAATCCCAAGCAAGTGGTTACACACCATTTAGCTAAAGTCAAAGCACATTACCACTTAAATTCCTCCTGGAAACTCAATTTTCAGTATGGTTTCCAACAAAACAACCGCCAAGAATTTGACAGGCGAAGAGGTGATTTGAATGCACGACCAAGCTTGGATTTGGAACTGTTTACCAACACTGCCGAACTGTTTCTAGAGCACAATTTAAAATCCCAATGGACAGGATCCATGGGCTTAAACCTGATTCAGCAAGCCAATAGCAACTTGCCAGGAACAGGCGTAACTCCCTTAATTCCAAATTACGACCTGTTAAATGCGGGTATTTACGTCATGGAAAAATACCTGAAAGGTCCTTTGGAGTTGGAAGCAGGGCT
This sequence comes from Algoriphagus sp., assembly GCA_044236565.1. Lineage (GTDB taxonomy): Bacteria > Bacteroidota > Bacteroidia > Cytophagales > Cyclobacteriaceae > Algoriphagus. The sequence continues at coordinate 3,909 of JBIIGH010000171.1, forward strand.
ACGTTACGATTACCGAACCCTTTCAGCGGCACGATACATCGGTAATGACCTACAGGAAGCCAACCTGAACTATCAAAATGGTTCGGCTTTTCTTGGAGGCATGTACCAACTCAATTCCAATTTGGCCTTTACCTCTAACCTAGGGACCGCTTGGAGACCCCCAAATGTAAATGAGCTTTTTAGCCAGGGACTACACCATGGCGCTGCTGCTGTCGAACTTGGAGATGCTGACTTAACTTCAGAAAAATCGCTCAAATGGGTCAATTCCTTGGAGTATGAAACCAAGCGGGCAAGCATCGAACTGACCGGATACACAAATCAGATTCAAGATTACATCTACTTGAATCCTACCGGTGAAACTTTCGTAAGCTTACGAGGAACCTTCAATGTCTACGAATACCTCCAAGCTGACGCTTTCTTTTATGGCTTCGACCTATCTGGAACCTACAGTTTCTCCGAACATTTCAAGGGTTATGCAAAGGGTTCCATCATTCGCGCAAAAAATACCGAAACGAACCGTTACTTCCCTTTTATCTCTTCCGATCGTATGGATTGGGGACTTTCCTATGAATTTGGAAAAGATCCAGAACGTCAAAACCGCCTGACGTTAAGCCAGGTTTTAGTTGCCCAACAAAGTCGAGAACCGGATTTTGACCTCGCCCCTGCACCTCCAGGCTACTCCTTGGTGAACTTGGGCTTTTCCAAAAAAATACAGCTTTTCAAACATGATTTCAGTGTGAGCATGCAGGTGAATAACCTGTTAAATACTGAATTCAAGGAATACATGAACCGTTTTCGCTATTTCACAGCGGATATGGGACGGAATTTTCAACTAAAACTCAATTACCAATTCTAAATTAATTTACCATGAAAAACCTAAGAAAAGTATCCCTCTACCTCGTTGCCCTACTCGCTTTTGGATTTGCTTCTTGCGAAAGTGAAGACCCAGAAAAAGAAAATGAAGGTGAAGTAATCACTGACGTAACCCTCAAGTTTCAAGAATTGAATTCCTCGAATGCACTGGTAGGCTCCGTACTTACATTTAAAGCAAGTGATCCACAAGGTATTGAAGTTGGAAAGACGCCTACCGTACAATCTATCAGCCTCACCAAAGGAAAAAAGTACCAAATGACGATTGAGGTGACCAACTCCATTGAAAATGAAGATATAACCACCGAAATCCTAGAAGAGGCTGCAGCACATCAGTTTTTCTTCTTGGGTCCTGTATTTGATAGCAATATCTTCAGCATTCAGTATGCCGACGGAGATGGAATCGGTTTGGGATTGAAAAATATAGTCACCGTATCCTCATCCACAGGAACCAACAACAGCAGTATGCGGGTGGTACTACGTCATGATTTGGACAAGAAAGTTTCCGGAACCAACCCAAATTTCTCAAACTTTGTACAGGCAGGTGGAGAAACTGATTTGGACATTACTTTCCCAGTGATTTTGAACTAAGTAAAAGTCAGTCCGAAAACAAAAGAGGCTGTCTCAAGTGATGAGACAGCCTCTTTTCATTTAAAAGCTTTTCCCACAAACAGCAATTCGA
>JBIIGH010000172.1:0-5453 GCA_044236565.1 Algoriphagus sp.
TTTCTTTTGTATCAGGTCACGAATATTTTCCAATTCAAGATTGCCTTGCTTCAAAACCAGTTCTGCTTGTTGAAGTGCCGCGGCAGAGGCACTTATCTGCAATGGATTTGGATGTTCGCTAGCCCCACACAGCGGACAAGGCATCCCATTTTCCAATAGATGAGCGTGTGCAGCCAAGCCTTGAGTTCTGAGTAGGGTTTCACGGGAAATCTCTAGCTGACTCACCTTCGTTTTTTGCAGCACTAACCATTCTTCCAGGCTTTGATTTGCTTTTTCGGGTACTAGACTTGTGAATGCTGTCAAACGATTCTTGCTAGAAGTGAGTAGTGCCCCTCCTTCTTGAAGGGCAAGTTCCAACTCCAATTTTCGTTGCATCAATTCCAGTAGCTGGTTGCTATCAGTTTTTAATTCGGCTAGTACCGAAGGGTCTAAATTTGGGAGTCCAATTTGTTTCCCTTCAAGCAAATCAATCTCTTTTTCTAAGGATTGTATTTCCTTGTTCTGAAGTTCAATTGCCGGCAGCAAAGCATTCAAGTTTTTCTGAACCTGAACTTGCTTGCTGGCCAATTCTTGGATTTCAAGCACTTTTTTAAGGTCTCGAATCTTACCCTCGCGTTGCGGTCTCAGCGCATTGATTTCCCGAAATTTAACTTCATCAGCCAGAAGGGCTTTGATTTCCTCGGCAAAGGATTCTTTGAAGCGATTGCACTCGATGAGGCTAACCTGGTATTTTTCCAGATCCTTTTCTAGATCTAGGATCCGATCCCAAATGGGTCTGAGGTAGGTTTTGGCATTTTGGAAATCCCGATAAAGTTGCCGCTTCCCCTCCATTTCGGGTTGCATCGCCACGAGACTTGCTTCAACTAGCATTAAGTTTTGAAGCTCGAGGAAGGATTTGCGAGTCCCTTCCATCTTGCGAACTCCCTCAGTCATTTCTTGAACGGTCTGAGTTACTTGCAATATTTCTTGGCTTAATTCCGCATACGCATCTTGTTTGGCAAGCAAAATTTCAGAAGAAATCCCATCCATGCTATTGATGAGGGCCTCTATCCGTATTTTTTCCTCACGTGCTTGTTTCAACAAGCTTCCTGTTTGGGTAGAAAGGTCGAATCGATCTAAGCCAAACAAATCTTGCATCATCTGTGCACGCTCTGTAGGCTTTTGATCTATAAAATCCCGAAACTTTCCTTGGGGGATGATGATGGTTTGTTTGAAGTTTTCTCGGCTCATGCCAATCAGCTCCTCCGCTTTACTTGGGGTGGCCTGCCATTCTTGACCCACTTGTTCATAAAAACCATGACTTGCAGTTTCTATTTTTTCGGGGTCTTTCTTATTTCTTTTGACGGTGTAGCGAGCAAGGTAGTTGCTCCCATTGTTGGAACCGGACTTAAAAAAAAACTTCAGGTCTACCTGGGGATGCTGCAAATTAATCATGCTGGACCGCTCACCCGAGTTGGATACCCGCTCCGGGTTCCCATAAAGTGCGATCAGAATTCCCTCCAAAATGGCAGACTTGCCGCTACCGACGGAACCAAAAATCCCAAATAGACCAGCCGCAGTCAGGGTCTCAAATTCGATGACCTGCCGTTCTCTGTATGAATACAATCCTTCTATTTCCAGTCGAATAGGAATCATGGTGCGGAGGTTTTGCTCAATACTTCTTTAAATAACGCCACCAGTTGCGCATTGGGTTCTTGCCCTTTTTCACTGGTGTAAAAAAGCCGAAATAAGCTTTCCATATCTCTACTCAGGTCCTCAGCCCGTAGTTCATCCTGGGCTTGATCAGAAGTTTGCCGCAGTTGCGGGATCAGGTTGACGATCCCATCGTGTGCTTTCAAGATGGCTTTTCGCGTGCTGGCATCGATGGACTCATCTGTGAGAAAGGTGATTTCTACGTAGCAGAAGGGATGCCCTTCGAGCCAAGCCAAGGTGTCTGGTAGGTTGTCAAAGCTTACTTTGTACAAGGGTCTACCTTGTTTTAATGGGATGGGCCGGTACTGCACGGGCTCGTTTGGTTTGGCCTGGATCAGCACTACATTTTTTTCTTGATCTGCTTCTGAGAAGGAATAGGCCAGCGGGGAGCTGGAGTACACCACAGGGCCGGGAGACTTGCTGACCGTCTGGTAGCGGTGTAGGTGCCCCAAGGCAGCATACTGAATTTGACTAGGAAGTTGTTGGGTAAACAAAGACTGCGTCCCTCCAACATGCAGAATGGGCCGCTCTGATTCTGGCTCTGCATCAGGGGTGGTCGTACTCCCTTCCTCCACAAAAAAGAAGTGGCCCATAAACAGGTTGACGCCTTTCTCATCACAGTAGCGATCCGCAAGTTGTTGCCAGTTCTGCCCAAGCAATTCACGAAAAGCCTCTTCCCGATTCTCTTCCCCAAGGTAGGTACGAAGACTTACCTCATTCGCATACGGAGCGAGGAGGATGCGGATTGGAAAATCAAATTTGGGGAGCCGGAGCTCCACAAATCCGGAATCTGATTGGCTGATTTCCATCCCACCATCCAAGGTGCCACAGGAGATGATGCTGTCGTAACGACTGTAAAAAAGAATGCCCAGTTCCCTCGCCAAGGGGTCCGGTGCCTCCACAAACTGGCTGCTATCGTGATTGCCTGAAATGGCCACCACGGGTCTTGTCCCATTTTTGGAAAGTCTGCGAAGCGTTTTGAACAGGAGTTCCACCGCCTCATGGCTCGGGTTGAAGGTGTCAAAAATATCTCCAGCCAAAAGCACCAAGTCTACTTCCTCTTGGTCTGCGATCTGGCAGATTTCCTCCAAAACCAATTTCTGTTCGGTAATGCGGGAGTACTCTTGGAGTCGTTTGCCCAAGTGCCAATCTGCAGTATGTAGAATTTTTAGCATGAATTACAGGGTGCGCCTTGATGAGGGCTTCGGTGGATCAACTAGAAGGATAAAAAATTTGGAGTCAATGGCTGGTTCAATTACTAATTCACTCGAAGATAGGAGAAGGAAGGGAATTGCACCAACTACTAAAAAATGCTTTGACAGAAATTGGCACCTTTCTTGATAAAAATAGGTGAATCGAAAATTTCTATCATGATTTTCAGATACTTAGTTGTATTTTTTTTCTTCATTCTTTGTTTTCAAGCAAAAGGGCAAACAGATTCCTTGTTTATTCAAAAAGGGGTAGCGAGTTACTATGGGTCCGAGTTTCACGGTCGTAGAACCGCAAGTGGTGAGAGGTATCATAAGGATAGCCTGACTGCTGCACATAAAATTTTGCCATTTGGGACCGTACTGAAGGTGACAAATCTGAAAAGAAACACCTCCGTAATCGTCCGTGTCACGGATCGATTGCCCATGAGTTCAAAGCGGCAAATAGACCTTTCTCAAGCTGCAGCAAGGCAATTGGGAATGCTCAGAGATGGACTAGGCACCGTAAGAATTGAAGTGATAGACCTAGATCAACTCGATAAATTAATCCAGTATTTCGAAGGAAGACCACATCCCAATCTGAGGCTTAGACCCTATTACAGGGGAATAATTATACCCTTTACTAAGGATTCTTTTAACTTAATTTTTTAGGACAAGCTTAAACGGCTTCAGGCTCTGGGTGCTTCCAAGGACCTCGGTACGGACGTCGTAGTTTAGCGGTAGCCTCGGGATCATTCACCACCGTTCGTGTTTTTGCATCATATTTTAGAGGACGTCCTCCAAGTTCCATGGAAATGTTTGCCAAAATGCAGGCAGCGGTGGAGATATGCCCTTCTTCTACATCTGCGATTGGCAATAGGTCCTTGTCGATGGCTTCCAACCAGTTTTTCATGTGTAGGCGAGTGGCGGGTGCCGCATTTAGTTCTATGCGATCTTCGGTGACATCTTCTGGATACTGCTCCTTTTCAAAAACGCAGTCGAAGTGTATTTTTTCAGCCTTTGCATCGTAAGGAAAATAATCTGCCTGCATGGTGCTTCCTGCGAGCATTCCATTTTCTCCATAGATTTTAAATGCCCATGGATAGGCTGGGTCGGGGGCATTTCCCCAGGTGCGGTGCTGCCACACCACATTCAGCTCAGGAAACTCAAAGATGGCGGTTTGGGTATCTGCAATGTTGGACTTGCCCTCTTTCTGCACATAAATCCCACCTGTGGCAGTGACTTGAGTAGGCCAGCCGAGCTTGAGCATCCAGCGCACCGTGTCTAGCATGTGGACACACATGTCGCCTGGGATGCCATTGCCATATTCCATAAAGGTTCTCCACCAGCGGGTGTGGGGCAGTCCATCGTATGGGCGTAGGGGAGCAGGTCCAGTCCACAACTCGTAATTCAAAAAGTCAGGAACGGGCTCTACCGCTGGGCTACCATTGGCACGCATGTGGTAGTAGCAGCACACTTCCGCATGGCTGATTTTACCCAGCAGTCCCGTATCAATGATTTGCTTTTTTGCTGAAATCAAATGCGGCGTACTTTTGCGTTGGGTGCCTATCTGGCACACGCGCTTGTACTTTCGAGCTGCTGCCACGATGGCTTCTCCCTCGATGATGTCCACTGAAATTGGCTTTTGCAGGTAGACATGTGCACCTGACTTCATGGACTCGATCGCCTGAAGCGCATGCCAGTGGTCAGGGGAACCAATCAAGACGAGATCACAGGCATGGGACTTTAAAAGGTCACGGTAATCTTCAAATAGTGCGGGTACTTTTTTGGATTTTTGACGCTTGGAAACGAGTTCACCCGCCTCAGTCAACATTTTTTTATCTACATCGCAAAGGGCCACCACCTCGACATCGGCTACCTGAATCAATCGGAACAAATCGGATTTTCCATACCAACCGGCGCCAATCAAAGCGACTTTCAAAGGTCCTGATTTGGTGTTAAAATCCATTCCTAATAAACCAAAGCTTGCTAGGGTCAAGAGGGCGCTGGAGCCCTTCAAAAAATCTCTGCGATTCAAGTCGTTCATTTGCCTGCCAATTTGATAGTGGAGTTTGAATATACAAAAACCAGAAACTTATGCAAATTGGTTTTGGAAGAATGGCAAAGCTAGGGCTTAGAAACAAATAGGCTAGTTTCCAGGCTGATACACACGCTTGGCCTGCTGTAGCACGGTCTTCTTATCCAAGGACATGGGCTTCAGTTTCCGTGCCACAAATCGCTCCATCTGGTCGGCATAGTGCGGAGAATCGGGGCGATTGCTCGCTCCATACACATTGATGCTTTCCAATACGGGCAGCCCTTTTCCAAAGCGGGCCATCAAGATATAAGATTCTCCTTGAGCGGCCTTTCGCATTCCTTTTTCCCATGCCGTAGAGCGGATGGTAGTGAGTACATCGTCAATGCCCCAAAGTGGTAGGACCTTATCTCCGCGAACGAGCTTTTGGTACTCACCCAGCTGTACGAGTTCCTTTCCAAAATGAGTTTGAAAGTGGGTCTTTGCAGCTTGAAGACTTTTCACCGCTTCCTCCTCGGTAAGTATCGTATCAATAGACC
>JBIIGH010000173.1:0-5451 GCA_044236565.1 Algoriphagus sp.
CGATTCTTCACGATATCGCCAAGCCTGCCACCAAAAGATTTCATCCCAAGATCGGCTGGACCTTTCATGGACATGAGGACAAGGGGGCGCGGATGACTCCAGGAATCTTCAAGCGATTGAAACTTCCGATGGACGAGCGTATGAAATATGTACAGAAACTGGTTCGCCTCCACCTTCGTCCAATCGCTTTGGTCAAGGAGGAAGTGACAGACTCGGCCTTGCGGAGATTGCTTTTTGATGCGGGGGATGACATCGATGATCTGATGGCCTTGTGCCGAGCAGACATTACCTCCAAAAATGACAAGAAGGTTCAGCGGTACTTGGATAACTTTGATCGGGTAGAGCAGAAGCTCAAACAGGTGGAAGAAAAAGACCAGGTTCGTAATTTTCAACCGCCAGTGAGTGGAGAGGAAATTATGGAAACCTTTGGCATTTCGCCTTCAAAAATCATAGGAGATATAAAAGAAGAAATCAAAGAAGCTATATTGGAGGGTCGAATTCAAAATAACCCGGAGGAAGCCCGGGTTCTGATGCTTCAAATTGCCCAAGAAAAAGGACTTTACCCCATTCAAAAAACTTAAATACTAGTTCAGTCATGATGAAAATTGCAGTTTTCGTTTCCCTATTCACGCTTAGCATCGGTAGCGCCTTCGCTCAAACAGCCACAGACTCTATCCCTAAGTTTGATCCTAAAGTAAAAAACGCGCTCAATATGGTGGATCGGATGGCCTACGAGGCAGCGCTACGTTATAGTGATTTGTCCATTGCCAAGCAAAAGCTTTACGATTTGATGGCGCGAAACCCTGAAGATCTACGCTACATGGAAGCCTTGGGTAGCTTGTACTTTGAGGCGGGTCAAAATGCTTCTGCCGCTTTGGTGGCTATGGATATTTTGAAAATCAACGATAAGAATGTGGGCGCTTTGGAAATCGCTTCCTATTCCTTGGAACAATTGGGTGCCTTTGATCGTGCTTTGCCTTATTACGAGAGTTTACACTTGTTGACCGGTGACAACTTTAGTTTGTACAAATCTGCTTACCTACAGTATTCCATGAAGCGCTATGCAGAAGCAATGAATTCCTTGACCATGCTCATGAAGGTAGCTAAGGCGGATGAAAAAATTGGTTTTGCTATTTCAGAGACTGAGACTCAGCAGGTGGACATGAAAGCGGCAGCGCTTAACTTGAAGGGCTTGGTTTATTTGGATCAAGAGTCAAAGGTAGAGGCGAAGGCAGCATTCAATGAAGCCCTCACCATTGAGCCTACATTTACCCAGGCAAAAGAAAATCTGGTGAAGACGAATTAATCTCTCAAATGATTATCCGCAATTACACCAGTTGCCCAACTTTCCTGTTCCAAACTGCGGATAATCGTTCACCGACCACTGTCAACGGTCCACAGCTCACTTAACTGATACATAACCCTTATTTTATTTTCTTTGGGTTGTGGTGAAAAAGTGAATAATCAGAAATTACAAAAAGAAGGATAAAAAAAATACCGACGGCAGTCGGTATTTTTTTTGTCTAAAGTTGATCTCTCAAGAAGGGAGAGTATTTAAAAGGTGGAGCCGAAAGAGATTTCGTCTATGGTGCTATCCAATAACTTTCCTTTTTCACATTTTAGCACTCGATAAGGGTACTTCCTAAGGAGCTCGTGGTTGTGGGTTGCCATTAGGATGGCAGTTCCTTTTTTGTTGATGTCCTGGAACAATTTGAAAATACCATCTGCTACATCTGGGTCTAGGTTACCTGTAGGTTCATCGGCAAGCAAAATCGAGGGACTGTTGAGCAGGGCTCGAGCAATGACAATTCGCTGCTGTTCTCCACCCGATAGCTGGTGCGGCATTTTGTTGAGTGCTTCCAACAGACCCACTTGAAGCAGTACTTCTCCAATTCGTTCCTTGATTAGGATAGGATCCGTCCAGCCGGTAGCTTTCAATACAAAGGAGAGATTTTCATGGACAGTGCGGTCTGTAAATAGCTGAAAATCTTGAAAGATGATTCCAATTTTTCTTCTTAGGAAGGGAACTTCCTTGTTTTTAATTTCGGAAAGGGAGTAGCCTACCACCTCCGAAAGTCCTGATTTTAAGGGAAGGTCGGCATACAAGGTTTTCAGCAAGGAGCTTTTTCCACTACCTGTTCTACCGATTAGGAATACAAACTCATGTTGCTCCACGGAAAAGGTGACATCACTGAGGACGGGGGTTTCTCCTTGGAAGATGGTGGCCTGTGTCATGGACAACACAGGGAGTGTACTGAAATCCATGGATTTAGAGTTCTAGTTTTTGAAGTTTCCCAAATGGGAGGGATTTGATTAATTCCTCTAGCTGTTCTTCCTTGCCTTCCAATCCAAATTTTTCCACGCTTTTCATGGGGCGATCTGCTCTGAAGTAGGCCACAAGCACAAAATTTTCATCTCGAACCTGAATGTAATCGGGAATTTTTGCTTTTCCTTTGACTTTGATGATGTACATGGCTGCGTGCTGCTAGTGAATTGGAGGTCAATTTATTTACTTGCTGCCTTGGCGTGATCTGCAAGAAACTGTGCGAGCCCTGAGTCGGTAAGTGGATGATTCAACAGTCCAGTGATTACTTTGAGCGGACAAGTCACGACATCTGCTCCAAGCTCAGCGCATTTGATCAAGTGCATGGTGTGGCGTACAGATGCTGCGAGCACCTCGGTTTCATACCCATAGTTTTGGTAGATGTGCACAATCTGACCGATAAGTTCTAGGCCGTCAAAAGCAATGTCATCCAATCGGCCGATAAATGGAGATACGTAGGAAGCGCCAGCTTTAGCTGCCAAAAGGGCTTGACCTGAAGAAAAGATAAGGGTACAGTTGGTACGAATCCCTTCGCTATGGAAGTAACGGATGGCTTTGACACCGTCACGGATCATTGGGATTTTCACCACGATTTTGTCATCCAATTTGGCAAGCTCTTTTCCTTCGCGGATCATGCCTTCGTAGTCGGTAGCAATTACTTCAGCACTTACTTTATCTTCCACGATCCCGCAGATGGCTTTGTAGTGTGCTCTGATATTTGCCTCTCCAGTAATGCCTTCCTTAGCCATTAAGGAAGGGTTGGTGGTCACGCCATCCAAGACTCCCAAGTCATGTGCTTCGCGGATGTCGGCTAGATTGGCGGTATCAATAAAGAATTTCATAGCGATGTATTTTAGGGGTGAAAAAAAGCAGTGGATTCCAATCCCAATGGACTGTTGACAAGAAACAAAGTTAGAAGATTAATTAGGATAAGGTAGCGAAAGGAGGGCTTGAATTTGGGCTACCAGAAAAAAAAGAGGCGGCATCGCACCGCTACAACCGCCTACCCTTGCTTCCTTCCGGACCTGGGGGATTCAGCAGGAGCTGGTCGTGCCGCCGGTCACAAAGGTAAGCCAAAATTCAGGCATTGCAAGTGGCTGCATATAAATTGGGGGTATAGATCAGAAAATCACCCACTAAATGTTTTAACTTGGTGCATTCATTTGATCCATTTACCCTCCCGTCTATGAGAAATTTTCTTGCCTTACTCTTGCTAACTGGATGCTTAGCTTCTTGCTCCTCCAAGCCTGAATTGTATCAATTTCAGGTGGCAGATTTAGAGCCCAATTTGATCACCCTTTCTTCAGATGAATTTATGGGGCGCATGCCATTTACCGAAGGGGAGAAGCTCACCACCTCCTTTTTGGAAAGTAAATTCAAGGAAATGGGGCTTGAGCCGGGCAATGGAGATTCTTATTTCCAAGAGGTACCCATGGTTTCCATCATCACTTATCCCGAACAATCCATGGAGTTTAAGACTGCACAAGGGTCCGTTGTGGGGGAAGGGTTGAAAGATTTTGTAATCTGGACCCAGCGCACCGATTCGGTAGTGAAAGTGGAGGATGCAGAGGTGGTCTTTGCTGGTTTTGGCATTGTTGCTCCTGAATATGGCTGGAACGATTACAAAAACTTGGATGTGAAGGGTAAAATTGTGGTGGTGATGATCAACGATCCTGGCTTTGGAAGCGAGGATTCGACCTTTTTTAAGGGGAATACGATGACTTATTACGGTCGATGGACCTACAAATACGAGGAGGCGGTACGCCAAGGAGCATTAGGTTGCTTGATCGTGCACAATACCATTCCTGCTGGCTATGGATTCAATAACATACAGAATAGTTGGAAAGCGTCTAAACTCTACCTGGACGATAGAGGACAAGACAAGTATAAATTGGGATTTGAAGGATGGATTACCCTGCCCTTTGCGACGCAGCTGTTTGAAAAAATGGGCAAGAACCAATCTGAACTATTGCAAAATGCCAGAAAGCCCGATTTTCAAGGGTTTTCAACTGGCATGACGCTCAGCACAAGTCTTGCTGTGGAGCCTACCTACAATGTTTCCAAAAACGTGATCGCTAAGGTCACAGGTAAAACAGCACCTGAGGAAGTGATTATTTATACGGCTCACTGGGATCACATCGGCATTGGCAAGCCTGATGAAACGGGGGATACCATCTACAATGGGGCTTTGGACAATGCCTCTGGGACAGCGGCCCTTCTGGCTTTAGCCAAAGCATTCAAGACAGACGAGCAACCCGATCGAACCGTGGTGTTTTTGGCGGTCACGGCAGAAGAACAGGGATTGTGGGGCTCGGCGTACTATGCGAAGCAGCCGATCTATCCCAAGGAAAAGACGGTTGCCAATATCAACATGGATGGGGTCAACCCTTACGGAAAGATGAAAGATGTTTCTGTCATTGGAGTAGGTCAATCAGAAATGGAGGATTTATTGGACGAAGAACTCAAAAAATTGGGACGTTATGCTGCCCCTGAACCCAATCCTGTAGTGGGCTATTATTTTCGATCTGACCATTTCAATTTTGCCAAAATAGGAATTCCAGCCTTGTATATTGGAACAGGAATCGACCATGTGGAGAAAGGGAAGGAGTATGGAAAGCAGCTTCAGGACGAATATGTCGCCCAGTACTACCACAAGCCAGCGGATGCCTACGATCCGACTCGATGGAATCTGGATGGCGCAGTGGACGATGTACAGTTGCTGTATCAGGTAGGTCGCAATCTCGCTAACTCTACGAAATGGCCAGGATGGAAGGAAGGCTCCGAATTCAAAGCCATTCGAGACAGCTACTTTAAAAAATAAGGCGTTCTAGCTTTAGTCTACCTTGATTCCATAGGATTCGAGTAGGCCAGGCAACCCAGCAAGGTCAAATCGAGCGCCTTTGATCGCATTGAGTTCGGGAGCAATGCGGTAGTGGAGGGCGTCTCGAAAGTCGGCTTTTTCGAGGTTGGTCTGATCGAAGACTGCCCCGAGGAGGTCCGAACCCTGGAAACTCGCCTCGCTCAGGTTGGCTTGGGAAAAATCTACCTCACGCAATCGCGATTGCAGGAACTTTGATTTTTTGAGGGGGAGCTTGTAAAAATTGCAGTAGTCTAGGATACAGTGTTCG
>JBIIGH010000174.1:0-5439 GCA_044236565.1 Algoriphagus sp.
TATGTCTACTGATTATCCGCAATCAGCTCAGTAGTTCAAAATTAGGTTTAAATCTTGCGGATAATCGTTGACAGTTGACGGCCCACAGTCCACAGCTTACTCAATTGATCCTCAAACCTTATTTTCTATGGTAAGTGGTGAAAAATCGGAGAATCCTAATACCTAATTTAAATCTTGTTTTTAACTGATTTTCAACAGGTTATTTCGCCTTACTTTTTTTGATTTTTGGCAACACGAATACTAAATCCAGTTGCCATGAAAACGATTCTAGTCCCTTTTGATTTTTCAGAATATGCACTTGCAGCCTTGCAAAGCGCTAAAAAAATAGCCGCAAAAGCATCGGTTCAACTCATTTCTGTGACCGTAATCCCTTCCCAAATTGATTGGGACCTCCTTCCCGAAAAGGCGAGGAAAAACTATCCTGACCTGCAATTGGAATTGGATGAGGCTTCCGCACGTATTCCGGAGTATCTGAAAATGATGTCTTTTTCAAAAAATGAGGTTCAGGTGGTCGTAAAAATTGGGGTGCCTGCCGAGCAAATTCTCCGAGTAATCGATGCGCAGCAGGTAGATTTGGTGGTCTTGGGGGCTTATGGAAAAGGCTTTACCGAGGGAAAATTTATTGGTTCAACGCTACAAAATGTGCTAAGAAATGCTCCATGTCCTGTATTGGCAGTTAAAAAAGCCTTAGATGGTAATGCTTTTCGAAAACTGGCTTTTGCTTCCCTGTTTACTGGATCGGCCAAACAAGTTTTCGATATTTTTATCCCTTTTGTCAAATTGTTTAGCGCCTCTCTTCATTTGGTTTATGTCAATACTCCTGCACATTTTGTGAATACCAACGAAGCTGAACGGGACATGGCATCCTTCTCTAAAGGCAATGAAGAAGTTATTTTACACAGCCATGTAGTCAATAATACCAATGTTGTAGCGGGTATTGATTCGTTTTGTGTGGCTAAGGGGATCGCGATTGTAGCCCTGGCATCTGTATCGCGCAAGGGAATGCCCAGTTACCAAATCGGAACTACCGAAACTTTGATTTTTAACACCGATAGGGCGGTACTGAGTATCAAGGCCCCACATGTGACTACTTGATAGCTGTGAAAACTCCTACTACTTGTCTTTTGAAAAATAATAGAGTAGGTCACTTTCGGCAGCCAAATAGCCAAAAGAAGTGAATGCTTTTTCCTCCATCAAGCCTTCCATCAACTGTCGGGCTCGGGCAGTATCTCCATGATACAAATGCCAGTTGGCAAGCCCATAACGCATCGCGTCTTGAGAGGGACTACCCGCTCCCTTTGCTGCAAGTGAATATGCCGATATCCAGCCTTTGTACATGCCACAGAGATCTGCATAGGCCTGGTTTTCGATCACCATCCCCTCGCGTTGAATCGGGGCAAGTAGAGAATCTGCTTTTTTAGGGTTTTCCAAGCGCTGCTGAATCATAAACAACCAATGGGTACTGGACACGATATTGTCGTAGTTGGACCCACTGTCTCTACACTTCAGGTAGGCTTGGTAGGCTTTTTCGTACTGGTGTGTGAGGTAATAGGCCAGACCGAGATGGTACCAGACATTGCTATGGAGTGAACTCAAAGGGATATTTTGCGCATTGGGTAAACCGTCTGGTTCGATCTGGTCTGCTGTGCCTTGGATAAGGGTTGCTGCTTTTTCGAAATCTGCAATGGCTTTATCGTACTCTCGAATGCTGATGTAGCGGTGGCCCCGGTGCCGATACAGGCGAGCATCTTGGGGGAAGTTCGAGATTCCTTCCGTGTAGATAGCTATTGCTTCTTGGTATTGCCCCAAGTAGGCCGTCCTTCTCCCGTACCAAATGAGTGCTTCGGTATCTTGTGGATTTGTTTCGAAGGCCTGCTTTGCTGCCGTATAGTTTGCTAATGCGGTTTCACTTGGCGCTGGAATCTCAAACACTTTGCCTAAGGGCGTGGTAAAAATGGAATCGGCAGTCAAAGCATCTCCTTCATTTTGGGAAGGGGCTTTTGAATTGCAGGCTCCAAAAATCAATAAAGCGAGTACAAAAGTGAGGTGTCGCATGCGTTTCAGTTTACGGGTCTTCGGAATAACTTGAGTTAGCAGCTGGAATCAGGTGATTTCTGATTCCAGCTGTAAGTTGAATTTGGGATATTAGTTTATCTGATTATCCGCTTTTTCACCACTACCAGAGAAAAAAAGGTTTGAGGTTCAATTAGTGGGCTGTCGTCTGTGGACCGTCGTCTGTGAACGATTACCCGCAGTTTTAAATAGGCGAGCTGAGCTAGTGATATCATTGCGGATAATCATACTAGTTTATTTCAAAAACAGCACGCCCACTCCTTTTTCTTTAGCGAGTGCATTGAATGTTGGGATGGCTTTTTCCACCAAACGCTTGCCCTCTGCCTCCAATGGCCTCCACTGCGCCAGCAACTCGGCATGCCGCGCTTTAGTCCCTTCGTTGATGCTTGGAATACTGCTCTCTCCATGGTTCATCATGAATAGGAAGTTGGCCGTAAACTTATTGGGGAAGTTTTCCACGTCGTCGTATGCTGTGGATTTGCGCTGCACCATGGACTCGTCCCAAGCCGTCAATTCTTTGATGAGCGCTTGAGCAGCCACTTTAACATCTTGAAATTCTGTTTTGCCTTCCAAGCGGCCCACCAAGTCTTTCAATTGATCCTGGTATCCTTTGGCGGTGTTGACGAGCTGGTGCATCTGTGTTACTTCCCCTTCTAGGGTACTCATCCACTGGTGATAGGCTTGGAAATCAGATGCGGTCAACTTACTTCCAGGAACATCCAGAATTTCACCCTTTGCTTCGGCTGTGATTCCAGCAGCGCTTAATTTCAAGGTGTAGGTACCTGGGATGGCTTTGTGTCCACGGAAGCTAGATTCGATGTAGGCGGTAGGTATTCCAGGCACGGTAGGGTAGCGCAGGTCCCAAACGAATCGATTGACTCCTTTTCGGGTAGAAAGTGTAGGGTCAGGTGATGGTCCTCCATCGTACGACTGGAAGTCAGGATTCCTTTTTGAACTGATTTTGTTCACGAGTTTTCCTTGGGCGTCCAAAATTTCAAGTACCAATTCGGTGCTATCCGCAAAAGTTTGCGGCAGCTGGTAGTAAATCACCATTCCAGAGGCCGGGTTTTGACCTTGGAAAGGGTTGGTGCCCGTATATCCGTCTAGGTTCCCTCCATTCATGGAAGAATACCAACTGCCTAAAAGCGCTTTTTCTGGGCTGTAGAGGCTAACCTTTTCCACGCTAGCTTTTACTTCCCGCACGGCATTGAGCTCATCCAAGATCCAGTAGGATCTACCAGCCGTAGCCACGATTAGGTCATCATGCGCCACTTTGAGGTCCGTAATCGGAGTGACGGGAAGGTTGAGTTGAAAACTCACCCAATTGAGCCCTCCATCCTTGGAGAGGTACATGCCTTGTTCGGTGCCCGCAAAAAGCAGATTTTTCACCTTCGCATCTTCACGGACTACCCGAGTGAAGGCGCCGTAAGGAATCCCTTTTGAAATGTTGGTCCAGGTTTTTCCATAATCTGTAGTCTTGTAGATCGCAGGCGTGTAGTCGTTGAATTTGTAGCGCGTGGTCGCGATGTAGGCCGTAGCAGGATCATGGGGAGAAACCTCGATCGCGTTGATCAAGCACTCTTTGAGGTCCTTCGGCGTGACATTGGTCCAAGTTTTGCCAGCATCTCGGGTTAATTGGACGAAGCCGTCGTCACTTCCAGTCCAAATCGTACCGGCTGCATGTGGGCTTTCGATGACATAGGCAAGGGTACCGTAATTTTCCGCTCCCACAGCCTCGTTGGTGAAGGGAACTCCTCCTTTGCCTTGCTTGGATTTTTCGTTTCGGGTGAGGTCTGGAGAAACCTCTTTCCAGGTTTTGCCCCAATCTTGCGTTTTCAATAAGATCTGCGCACCATGGTAATACGTGTTCGGTTCATGCTGGGACCAGATGATCGGTGCGTTCCAGTTGTACCGGTACTTCATGTCCTTGGCATCCATGCCAAGGTACTGGATCGGTGCTGCCATAATGTTGGTGGACCCTTGCGTCTCCATATCCAACACCTCAATGGTGCCTTGGTAGCTACCACCTAGTACGTAGCGAGGATCATTGGGGTCAAAAGCGAGGAAGGCAGACTCACCTCCTGCAGAATTGTTCCAATGCTCCTGAGTAATTCCCCCTCGGCCTAGGCCTATGCTAGAAATCACAACTGAAGTGTTGTCTTGCTGTCCGCCGTAGATGCGGTAAGGAAACTGGTTGTCTACATTGATGCGGTAAAACTGGGCCGTAGGCATGTTGCTCTGGGTAGACCAGGTCTTGCCGCCATTGAAGGAGATGGATCCACCACCATCATCTGCTAAGATTAGATTATTTGGGTTTTTAGGGTTGATCCATAGGTCATGGTAGTCGCCGTGTGGGCCATCGATGCCTTCAAATGTTTTGCCGCCATCAATCGAAACTAAGAATGGAGCACTCTGTACATATACTTTGTGCTCGTTGACAGGATCGGCAAAGACTTCGATGTAATACCAAGCACGCTGCGTCAATCGGTTGCTCTTGTTGATGAGGGACCAGCTTTCACCTGCATCCTCGGATACAAATAGTCCTCCCAAATCTTTCTCGGTATTGCTTTCAATCAAGGCGTAGACTTTATTGGAATTTGCTCTAGAAACGGAGATGGCCATCTTTCCTTTTTCTTCTGGCAGGCCTTTGTGAATTTTCTTCCAGGTTTTGCCAGAGTCGGTGGATTTGTACAATCCCGATCCAGGGCCTCCAGACTTCACTTGCCAAGGAAAGCGTTGGTGCTCCCACATGGCGGCGTAGAGGATTTCCGGGTAGTTCATGTCCATGGATAGCTCCACTGCGCCGGTCATGTTGTCTACAAATAGGATTTTTTCCCAGTTCAGGCCTCCATCGATGCTTTTGTATACCCCACGGTCCTCGTTTGGAGCATGAAGGGCTCCTTGGGCAGCGACATAAAGTACATCTGGGTTGCTAGGATGGATTTGAATTCGAGAAATGTGTTGGGTTTTTTCCAAACCTAACTTTTTCCAGGTTTTGCCCCCATCGGTGGATTTGTATACTCCGTCGCCATAGGAGGTCATGACTCCTCTAGGCGCATGTTCACCCATGCCAACATAGACAATGTTGGGATTGCTTTCGGCTACCGCCACCGCACCAATGGAGCTGGTAGCAAAAAATCCATCGGAGATATTTCCCCAATGCTGGCCTGCATCGCTGGTTTTCCAAAGTCCTCCACCCGTAGTGCCAAAGTAATAGGTGAGCGGGTCTTGGACTACACCTGAAGCAGCTACTGACCTTCCTCCTCGGAAAGGCCCGATGTTGCGGTACTTTATAGGGAGCGATGCGTCATAGGTTTGTGAATGGGCATTCAAGCTGCTGATTACAAGTAAAAAAAGGAGAAGGTG
>JBIIGH010000175.1:0-5432 GCA_044236565.1 Algoriphagus sp.
GCAGTATCCTGAGGTGCACTCGCCACCAGGCCAGCGCAAAGCAATAAGGTAAGTACCATAGGGATAGAAATTAGTGGGGTTTGTGGATAGTTTTCAGTTGGATAACCCAGCATCCGCTTGATGCGAAGCAAGGTTGGATTTCTTTTTTTACCTGCCGCCAGTGAAAGTTCTGGTGGATGTTGGCTTGCAAACTGAAGGACTTCTGCCAAGGCATTCGCCAAATCTGCAGAAGAAATTCCCGCTTTTAGAGCCAGTTCATCGGCTGCATTTTCTCGAAGTTCCTTCACCGATTGGCTCATCCACCAATAACAAGGATGAAAGAAAAACAACACTTCCAAGGTTGAAAGCAGCAAGTTGCTGAGGTAATCATTTCGCTTCACATGTGCGAGTTCGTGTGCGATTACTGCTTCCAAATGCGCGGGTGAAAGTTGAAAAACTAAAGCAAAAGGAAGGAGAATGACCGGAGACATGACCCCAAAAGTGAGGGGGGAATGCGCTTTTCCGGTAGTTCGTATTTCAATTTTCCTGGATATCCCTAGGGTTGCTACCAACCGATCCGTGAGGGTCTGAATCGCCAGATTTTCGAAGGGCAGGGAGGTTTTTCTCAAATTTCGGATCTCTGCAAATTGACTGATCAAGCGAAAAAGGAATAAAATCGCTCCGAAAAGCCAAAAATTAACCACTAAGGAAAGATTTTGCTCGGTCCAGAAAATTCCCTGTGCAAGCAACCCCTCCCAATCCATGGAAGGGCTTGAATTCACCGAATCGACAGACAAAGAAAGTACTTCTTCCGGTCTGGTCCAGAGGTACAAAAAGGTGGCCAGCGTAGCTAAGAAGGAGAGCATAAGAGCTCCCACAGCCATTCCATAGGTGAGCGCAGGCGATGCTTTTCGCGCCACTTTCAAGGCCAACCACAATACCCCAGCTACAACCAGCAATTGCCAAATGGAATGAACCAGGGTCCAACCAAGCGCATGGAGCAGTTTATCGGAAATCCAATCGGTCATACTAGTCATCGGTTTTCTTTTTCAAGTTGATCCAAAAAGGCTCTAATTTCTTTTAACTCTTCCTTAGAAGGCTTCTCTTGGCCCAAGGCCTGCATCGCCAATGAGGTAGAAGAGCCTCCAAAAGCGATGGAAAGCAGGTTTTTAACCAAAGATTTTTGCGTTTCACCCTGCTGAACCACCGGCCGATAGCGATGCGTACGGTTCTCTTCGTCTCGAAGCAACATTCCCTTCGCATGCATAAGCTGCATCATTTTTAGGGTGGTGGTGTACCCGGTTTCCTTGGTTTCTGCTAAGCGCTCATGGACCTGGCGCACACTAGCATCTTTTAACTCCCAAAGAATCGACAAGATCTCTAATTCGGACTCGGTAGGTTTGGTCATGATTTAAGTACGATTTATTTCGTACCAAAGTTATACGAAGGTTTTCGTATTATCAAAAAATAGTACGATTATTTTCGTACTTAATCTTTAATTCGACTACGATCCTGCTTTAGATCGGTTTTGAATTGCTTTTTCTCCCTTTTTTTCCAGAGATTTTCTAAAAAGTTCCCCAATCCAAGGCCAAGTTCCAGCGATTTTGGCAAGCAATCCTCTGGATTCAGGAATACAGACCAGCACCCGTGGACGCTCCATCACTCCCAAGATCACCTGCACTACCTCCTCGGCTTCCAGCACTTTTTTGGGGCCACTGAAGGTCAGCTTGGCTTCCTCGGGATAGCCCAACTGTAAGTCCAACATCGGGGTATTTACCAAATCAGGACAAATCACGCTTACCAACACCCCATAGCGCTTCAACTCCGCTGCCACGGACAAGGAAAATCCCCGCACTGCAAACTTGGAAGCTGCATACAAACTCAATCCGGACACTGGCGCCAATCCCGCCAAGGAGGAAATGTTCAAAATATGTCCAAAACCTTGTTCCTTCATCACCCTACCCACTACCGTGGTTCCTAAAATACTGCCCTTGGCATTGCAGTTCAAGTGGAAGTCAATATCACCCAAGGCGTAGTCCTCCACAAATCCAGGGCGAATCACGCCCGCACAATTGATCAAATGGGAAATTGGCAATCCCAACTTCTTGGAGGTTTCCACTACACGCATCCAGGTAGTTTCCTGAGCAACATCCCCATCCACCCAGCCCACCGCTTCGCAGCCATGAGAAAGATTTTCAAGTTTCTCCGCATCCAAATCCACCAGAATTAAGGGGGTTTTGCGCTCCAAAAATGTATGCACTAGCTGCTTACCAATGCCAGAGGCAGCGCCAGTAAGTACAATCAGGGTTGGGTTCATTGGTTTCAAGTAAAGCTGAAAAATAGGGAAAGAAACTTAAAAATCCCGAGGGTTCATTTTTTGTAGCTTTACTAAAAATCCACCCCCATTTTGTAGGGTTTTGAACTAAATTTGAGAAACAACTCCAAAATCCAACCATGGACCACCCAATCGCTGATTCCCACTACGACCTATTGATCCTTGGTGCTGGGCCCATCGGTCTCGCTTGTGGCATTGAAGCCAAGAAAGCAGGATTGAACTACCTCATTCTTGAAAAAGGGGCCCTCTGCAATTCGATCTATAACTATCCGGTCAACATGACCTTTTTTTCAACTTCAGAGCGGTTGGAACTCGCAGGCATCCCCTTTATGTCAGCAGGAGCAAAGCCCACCCGAACGGAAGCACTGGAGTATTACCGAAGAATTTACTTTTTATTTGACCTGAAGGTCAACTTGTACGAGGAGGTAAAAACCCTAAAAAAAGAGGAGGGAATTTTTCACATCCACACCTCAAAAGGAGCGTATACAAGCAACAAAATCATCCTGGCAACAGGCTTTTATGACCTCCCCAACTTAATGAATGTTCCCGGAGAGGAACTGCCCAAAGTCCTGCACTACTACAAAGAACCTTGGCCTTTTGTGGGTCAGAAAGTCTTGGTGGTCGGTGGTGCCAACTCCGCCGTCGACGCCGCCCTCGAGTGCTGGCGCAAAGGTGCCCAAGTGAGCATGGCACTGCTCGGGGATGAAGTGGATGAAAATGTGAAGTACTGGGTACGCCCCGATGTAATGAACCGCATCAAAGAAGGTTCTATCCGAGCAATCAAAAACTCCAAAGTCGTTGAAATCCTCCCTACTGAAGTTCGTCTAGCGACTCCAGAAGGAGATGTTCGCCTGCCCAATGATTGGGTACTTGCCTTGACTGGGTATCGGCCCAATTTTAGCTTGTTGGACCAGCTCGGTGTTACCCTCAGTTTGGATGAGAAACGCCAACCTTGCTACGACCAGACCAACCAAGAGTCGAATGTACCGGGCGTGTATTTGGCAGGAGTAGTCTGTGGAGGACTCAATACCCGAGAATTTTTTATCGAAAACAGCATATCCCATGCGGGAGCCATCGTGCAGGATATCTTGAAGAAATAATTATTGCAAAAAGGAGTAAAGGCTATTGCAAATAAGATTTTCTTTGTAACTTCCTGAAAATTAAGAAAAACCATGGCTGCAGTTTGGAAAATTCGATGGGACGAGCAACGAACGGAGAGCATTGAGATCCCTCCTAAGGCCTACCACTTTTTTACTGAGACCCCCGCAATCGTCGCTGAAAGCCAAGCGAATTATGGCGAAGCTACCCTGGATTTTCACGAGACTAGCCTGATTTTTGACTACTTAGACTTTAATTCTGCAGAGATTGCTGAGCTACTCGAGGTGGATCCGAGCACACTTTTCCGTTGGAAAAAGGAGGACCGCAAGCTCAGCAAAGGGATTTCCAAAAGCCTCCTGGAGATAGACCTTGTCCTAGCCAAAGGCATTCGAATCTTCGGCTCGGAGCAGCTGCTTTCCGAATGGCTGCAGCTCCCAAATGAAGCCCTAGGACAGCAAAAGCCCATAGACCTCCTCAAGAATCCGTACCAGATTGCCCAGGTAGACCAAGCATTGGAGTCGCTTTCTTGGGGGAATGTGAGCTGATGCGCTACTTCCGATTGATCGAAAATCTTCCAGGCCGAGATCCCCTAGGCTTCGGTATGGGGCCTGGTCGCTGGAACATCAACGGCACCCCTCTAATCTATGCTTGCTCAGTAAGCTCCCTAAATTTTCTGGAATTTTTGTCCATCAAAGGTCCGGTGGTCACCGAAAGCTCTTGGAAACTGGTAGGCTTGGACGTACTAGGTCCAATTCCTGAATTGGAAGTAACTGCCCTTCCTATGGGTTGGAAAAACCGACCCTTTCCTAGAACAACCCAGGAATTGGGTTCCATCTGGGCCAAACGGGAACTTTCCCCCTGCTTGAAAGTCCCTTCCTGCCGCATTCCTTTGGCCAACTATGCCCAGGAACACAACTTGCTCATCAATCCCCTGCATCCCGAATTCAACGAAAAAATACGGGTGACAGACACCTGGGATGTGAGCTTCGAAGTCAATCGATAAATCAAGAATTTGCTTCTGTAATCAGGCGCAAACCGTCCAAGGTGAGGTTCCGGTCTACAGCATCAAATACCCCTTCTAAATTGGTGAGAATAGAGGACAGCCCTCCCGTGGCAATCACGGTGAAGTTCAGCCCCGTTTCCAATCGAATCGCTTCCAACATCCCTTTGATCAAACCTGTGTATCCATGTAGCACCCCCGCTTGGATGGCATGAACCGTGTTTTTTCCAAGGACGGATTCGGGCAACTTCAGTTCCACTTCGGGCAACTTAGACGTATTCATAAATAGTGCCTTGATGGCTGTTTGGAGTCCTGGAACAATGCTTACTCCCAACACTTCACCCCCTTGGCCCACCGTAGTAAAGGTAAGTGCTGTTCCAAAATCAACCACAATCACAGGGCCTGACACGCGCGTGTAAGCCGCCATCACATTGCACATCAAGTCCGTCCCCATTTCATTGGGGCGGTGCGTGCGAACCGGTAAGTTGTCGTAGCTCGTGGCCTGAATCCGATAGGGCAGCTTGCCAAAAAAGCCCTCACAAAACTGTTCAAGGATTTCATTGATTTCCGGAACTACCGAACTGAATCCAATGCTTTCAATTTGATCCGCGGTGATTCCATGTTCTAAAAAATACAGCGGTACCTTGTTGCTTAGCTGAGAAATCAATTGAGGCGCTTTGGTTTCCAGCCGAAACTGATTGGTCCACTTCCCTCCCTTGGAATCATAAAGTGCAAAAACTACATTGGAATTGCCCGCATCAATGGCTAAAAACATCTTGGTATTTGATTTTATATAAATTAGGGGCATAGTTAGCAAATAATCAACTCTCCAACCTCAAAAACTCATGTATTCCCTAAGAGAAGGACAGAAATCAGACCTCCCACGCGTACTGGAACTCATTAACGAGCTCGCACTGTACGAAAAAGCACCCGAGCAAGTCACCAACACGCTGGAACGAATGGAGAAAGAAGGCTTTGGTCCGCAGCCCGTCTATGGATTTTTTGTTTGTGTCAAGGACA